>CAIXSC010000802.1 GCA_903921945.1 uncultured Planctomycetaceae bacterium | reverse complement strand
GGTTGTTGCCGTGTTCGCTGATGTTGTCCTGGTCGAGGAGCGAATAGAGGAAGTTGTCCGGGTCGCTGTTGTCGGTACTCCACCCCGCCAGTCCCAATTCGTGTTTGCCTGCCATCAAGTGCTCGAAATGTTGCGAGATCGGCTTCGGATCGACGGTCAGACGAATGCCGATCTTTTCCAGCGAGTCTTTGATGAACGAGGCCGTTTGCAACGGTTGCTGCATGTAAGGACGTGGCTGGCTCATCACGGACAGTCGCAATTCCAGCGGCAACGAAAAGCCGCCTTCCGTCGCGGCTTCGGCGAGCAGCGCTTTGGCGCGTTCCACATCGTACGGGCGATCGGCCAATTCGTTGTGATGGCCCCACATGTCGGGCGGAACCATGTTGACGGCGGGACGCGCGTGGCCGCTATAGACAACCTTGACCAGCTCGGCCTTGTCGATCGCCATGCCGATCGCTTGCCGAACCTTGGGGCGGTCGAGCGGCGGCTTTTCGACCTGCAGTGTCAGGTAGCCGACATTCAGCCCGATTTGGCTTTGCGTCGCGATGCCGGGCTTTCCTTCGAGCGCGTCGAGTTCGGCGGGCGGCAAATCCTCGGCGATGTGAACGCCGGACTGTTTCAGTTGTTGGACGCGGGTCGCCGCGTCGGCGATCGGCACAAACACCACGCGATCGAGCGAAGGGGCTCCGTCCCAGTAGTCGGGAAAAGCGTCGAGCACGATTTGCTGGTCGCGACGCCAGCGGCCAAACTTGAACGGGCCGCTGCCAACAGGTTCGGTGGCGAACCGTTTGCCGAGCGACTTGACGGCGGTCGGACTGACGATGCTGGCGGGAAACATCGCCAAGTTGTTCAAGAACACGGCGCTCGGCTCTTTCAAGCTGAAGCGAACCGTCCGGGAATCGACCGCTTCGACCTTGCCGATCATTCGAAAGTTCGGCTGGTAGGGACGCGACGGATCGTAAACGTGTGGATGCGAATCGGCGATCAACCGCTCGATGCTGAAGACCACCGCGTCGGCATCCAGCGACGTGCCGTCGTGGAATTTCACGCCTTGCCGCAGCTTGAAGGTCCAGGCGAGGCCGTTTTCCGAATGCTCCCACGACTCGGCCACGCCGGGAATCAGATCAAGCGACTTTTCCGCGTAGGCGACCAACGTGTCGAACACGTTCACAATCACCTTCACCGATTCGCCGATGTCGGTGTTGATGGGATCGAGCGTGTTGGCATCGCCGCCGCGGCCGTAGATCAGCGTTTTGGAGGCGGCCCCGCCTGAACCTCCGCCCGCGCCGCCGCCGCTTCCACCGCCGCCGCAGCCCGGCAGGGACAGGAACGCGAGCGGCATCGCCGCGGAAGCGGCTTGCAACAGCCAGCGTCGGGTCACAAGGAATTGCTCGGGCGCCATCGCGTTGATCCTCAACCGGTGTAGCAGCTTTTGAAACGGGAGCCGCCGCGCCGCGGAGTCGCAGCGCGGCGGATTGGTTCCGCACGCGGATATTGTTCGCGGCCGTCGGGCCGCCGTCTACTGAGCATTTACTGAGCGTCAGCCTTGGCTTTCGCTTCTTGCTCGGCGGAGAGCTCGGGGTTGGGCTTGGCATTGCCCTCTTCCAAGCCCATGACCCACTTGAAGCCGCCCAGCAACGAGGCGCGGTAGGTCGGGTTTTCCCAAACCGACTCGTTGTGCCCCAGGCTCATGTGCATCACTTTGCCTTGGCCGTATTCCTTCACCCACAGCACGGGCACATGGTACGGCTTCTTGAGCTTTGTCTTGGCCATGTTCAAGCTCATCAACACCCGAACCTTCTCCGGCTGCCAATTCTTGAACTGATAGATCTCGTCCTTGATCGTGAACTCTTCGCCCCACGGACGACTCGCGGGATGCGTCGAGTCATGGACGGTGATCGTTACCGTGTCGCCCGCGTTCCAGGGGTGGCCGTTGAACGTGCCGCCAATCATGTCCCAGTACGGCTGGTAGTTGTGGAAGGTGTCGGCCGCCGAATGCGCTCCGATGAACCCATGGCCCTTCATCGGCAGCCATTCCTTGAAGAAGTACTCGAGCGTCGCCGGTTCGATCGGCAGCGTGCCCGTCGTGTAGAAAAACACGATGTCGTAGTTCTGCAAGTTCTCCTTCGTGAAGTCCTTCTTGCAGTCCTGCGTGCAATCAACGCGGAACAGGTTGCTCGAAATGCCGATCTCCGTCACCGCGCGTTCGGAAGGCGCCAACTGATTCTCTTTCCGCGACACCGAGCCATGCTTGAAACCGGCGCTTTGGGTCACCATCAAGACCCGCGCGGGCTTGGCCGATTCCGCCTTCGCCGGAGCGGCCTTTTCTTGAGCGGCCGCCTCGCGTGTTTCCAGATTCATCGTCACGCAGCTCGCGGCCACCACCAGCCATGCGACTACCCGCCATCCGCCTCGCCGTCGTTCCATGTTGTCTTGCCTTTCGAGTTCCGTTGGGAAAAAAAGAGATTCGGCTCGTCCCTGACGCGCACATCTTCTCTGTTCGCCAAGGACTTGGCAACGGAGCGTTGCGAGTCGAGCTGTTGGCCCTTTGGCGGCCAGAACCGAATCGGCATGATGGACTGGCATCTTGGGGATTGCACGCTGGCGTCGCTGTGGATGGCCTCGCGACGGTTAAGGCCTCACGACTCGCAGCCACAGCGGGCGCGACGCTTGGTCGCCATCGACCTTGGCGATGGCATGAAAGCGGCGTTCGGTCGCGGGAACCCACGGCTCGCAGGAGAGGAATAGCACGCGTTCCGTCTGGCCTTCCGGCAGCAACACGCCGTTCAAGCCGATGTCGTCCACGATCACTCCATGCGGGAGATTCTCGATCTCGAACGATACGCGATCGGTGAATCCGCCCCGATCGATTCGGAGCTTCACCGGCGCCCGCTGGCCGGGCACGATGGCGATGGCGGCGACGCCATCCGGCCCGGGAGGAACTTGGGCCAAGGGCTCGAGAAACGCGCGAACCTTGGGAGCGGCGGCGGCCTTCAAGGTGCCGATCGAGCCCGCCTCGCGAACCACCGATTGCCCAAACAGCATGCTCGAAGCCGTCGCCTTGACGTTCGCGAATCCCGCATCGCCCAGTGGCGGCGCGTCGGCATCCGAGTAGATCACGCCCCGAGCTTCCAGCAGACCCGCCTGAATCACTAACGGCGTCGACGCGTAATAGCCGGCTGGCAAGCCTGTCAGGTGTACCTCGATCGGCTCGTTGAAGTTGTCCGCTCGATCCGCTTTCACGGAGAACGATTTGCCGCTACCCGCCGCTACGATCGGATTCAGACCGCCCAAGGTTACGGCGAAGGAAGGCTGTGGCCGACGGATGATCAACGAGTAACCGTAAGTGTCGCCGCCGAAACCCCGCACATCGGCCACTCGCACAAGGTACTCGCCG
>CAIXSC010000801.1 GCA_903921945.1 uncultured Planctomycetaceae bacterium | reverse complement strand
GCCCTTCTTGCCAACGCGAGCCGCCGAATCCGCCGCGGTCTCGGATCGTACCGCGGTTTTCGCCGGCGCCTTTTCCGCCGCCGCAGCGACCCCAATCGCAAACGGGCCGCCAGCAAACGGGCCGCCAGTAAGCGGGCCGCCTGTTACGCCTACCACGCCAGCCAGTCCCGTCAGGAAACTGGGTCCAGCGAGCGCGACCGCGATCGCCAGTTTT
This sequence comes from uncultured Planctomycetaceae bacterium, assembly GCA_903921945.1. Classification (GTDB taxonomy): domain Bacteria; phylum Planctomycetota; class Planctomycetia; order Pirellulales; family Pirellulaceae; genus CAIXSC01. The sequence goes on along the minus strand of CAIXSC010000801.1, from coordinate 2,935 downwards.
CCGCCGATTAAAATGTTACCCCACCGCATACGTCGCTCTCCTGTGGAACCGCACGCCGCACCCGCGAGAAGTTGGTCCTGCGAATCTAAACGAAGCCGCCGAGCGATTGTACCCATCGGGCGCAAGAATAAAGGCGGTTTTCGACGGATTTTTTCGCGGGTTGCGGGTCGAAGGTAGGTTTTTTGAAAATATTTTCGAGCCCAGGTCGCAAAAAGTTGGCCTCGGCCGCAGTTGCTGCTTAGACTGCATCAAGTTGAATGTAGCGTTTTGCAGCAGTTGTAGCAAAATGCAGCAGTTGACTGGAGGGTTGCCTTCAACCCTTCCGCGATGTTCCAGATCGCGGTTGGGTACTCCAGGGGCGGGTCGCGCGAAACGCCCGCTCCCAGGAAAGGCAACTGTCCACCACCGATAGAGTTCGCCGAACAACCCCGGCAGCCTGTCGGCAGGCCAACGAAAACGGGCGTCCTTGAACGTGCTTTGGGCACGTCCCAGTCCGCCCGCTCGTTTGCCACCCTTGGGGCCTCACCCAGGGCAACACGCCTCGCACGGTTTTCTCGCCGTTCGCGATGGCGAACCACCCGCACAGGGGCCGCGTCCGAGCTTGCCACTCGGCCGCGGCACCCTGACGCGTCTGGAGTTTGCCGCATCCAAACGCCTGTGGGGAACGCTCAATCCAGGCCTCTTCCCTGTTTCGAGCCGCCTTCGGTTCTCTGTTCCGACCCCAACTGGCAGGTGATTCGCCCTCACGAAACGGCCACCGTCTCCGTTCCGAAGCTATTAGAGAGCAAGTACCGTGCCAGTCGGGGACGGTTACGGGACGGAAGGCTTGGGAGGAGCGACGTCGAGCGGTTCTTTTACCTTCGCTTTCGCATTCGCTTTGGCGTTCGCCTTCGCGTTCGCTTTTTTCTTGCCCCCGTCGGGCTTCGCGGGCGGGCCGCCGCCGTTGGGATTCTGCGTTCGCCACCAATCCGGCCCTTCCGCGTCGACGGTGGCGTTGAATTTCACCAGTTGATCGCGAAGCCGAGCGAATCGCTCGGGTTCGCTCGCCACCAAATCGTTGCTCTCCTTCGGATCGGTCCGCAGGTTGTACAGTTCGAATTCCGTGAGCGCCGCGTTGGCCAGGATTTTCCAATCGTCCACTCGCATCGCGATTTTGGCGTTCGGGGCCATGTGTAGGCGCCAGAAAAGGGGCTGCGGCCGTGGCATCGCCGGAGCTTGTCCGCTGAGCACACCCAAGACGTCCACTCCATCGATAACCCGATCGGCGGGCGGCGCGACTCGGGCGGCGGCCAGCATCGTCGGAAACATGTCGCTGCCGATCACCGGCGTGTCGCTCACCGTGCCAGCGGGAATCCGTCCAGGCCAGCGAGCTAACCCCGGCACTCGAATGCCACCTTCGTGGAGATCCCGCTTCCGTCCGCGCAGGCCTCCCGTCGATCCTCGACCAGGCGACTTGACCCCGTCGCCTTCCGGACCGTTATCCGAGGTGAACACGACAAGCGTGTTGTCGACCAATGCCAAGGATTCGAGCGTTTTCATCAGGTCGCCGAACGCGGCGTCCATCTGCGTGACATTCGCATGGTGCTCGCGTTGGACGTCGTCGGCCAGGTCGGGGTACAGCGCCTTGTATTTCGGATCCGACTTGATCGGATAATGCGGCTCGTGGGTCCATACCGCGAGGAAAAACGGCTTGGATGGGTCGCGTTCCGTCTTGAGCCACCGAGTCGCCTCGGCCGCGATCAACGGCGCCGAGTAACCTTCCTGTTTCCCGATCGCCACGCCGTTGCGCACGAAGTTTTCGGGATTCGCATGCGATGGGGCGGCGTTGTTCTGCGTCGCCAGCCACCACTGGTACCCATGGTCGCCCGGCTGCGGCTGGGTCGGCTGATTGAACTGGCCGTTGAGATGCCACTTCCCGACATGGCACGTGTTGTAGCCGGCATCCCGCAACAATCTGGGCAACGTAATCTCCGACGTCCGCAGATGGACGGGCGCCCCTTCCGCGATCCAGGTGAACACGCCATTGCGATGCGGCGTGCGGCCCGTCAGCAACGCCGACCGCGAGGGGCTACAGACGCCGCTCGCCGAATAACACTGAGTGAGCCGCACGCCCTGCTTCGCGAACGCGTCCAGATTGGGCGTCTTGATCACGGGATGGCCGAAACAGCCCAAATCGCCGTAGCCAAGATCGTCCGCCAGAAACAAGACGATGTTGGGACGGTCGCCAGCCGCCGTTGCCGCGGCCGGCTTCGCCTCGTTTTTTCCGCCCGCAGCGGCGCTCTTCACAGCGGTCGGGTTAGCGGCCTGATTGGCGGACGAGTTCACAGCCTGATTGGCAGCCTGATTGGCGGACGGATTGGCGGCAGGGCCAGGGGCTTGCGCGGCGGCGCGCTCGGCAAACATTCCCAGCAACCATAGTGACACAAGCGACAGCAGCGGTACGAACAGAGCGACTGCGAGGGCTGAAGAGAGCCCGCGGGAATGACGTCCCGCACACCGTTGGCTCGCCGCATGTTGATCGTAACGACGTCCACACCTTGGACCTCTCGCCGTCTCGACATCGCTGCCAATAGACCGCGTCTCCGACCGACAGGGACTCGGTGATCGCAATAGACTTCGACATGACTGACTGCGCATGGACTCGTGCTCCTGAAATTCCGCCGATACTTGTGGCTTTTCGAGTTGCCTCGGTCGCTCGGTCAGCCGGTCTAACCAGCCGATCGACTTGGCCGTGTCACTCAACTGATGACTCAGACCGACTCTGCGGGTCGAGCACGCGGGCCGACTCCGTAGGCCGACACTGCGGGCCGAACGGCCGCACTGCCGACAATCCGCACTGCCGACAATCCGCACTGCCGACAATCCGCACTGCCGACAATCCGAATGGCGAACAATCCGAATGGCGAACAATCCGAATGGCGAACAATCCGAATGG
>CAIXSC010000800.1 GCA_903921945.1 uncultured Planctomycetaceae bacterium | reverse complement strand
GTGCCGCCGCCGTCCGCCCGCGGTCGCACCCACAGGCTGATGGAAAACGCTTCGAAATAGCCGAAACCGGCGACATCGCCCAACACCACGGGCGCGTCGCCTGTAAATCGAGTTGCCGTTCCGATCACGCCGTCCGGCAAGGCCGGCGAGTCGAGCGGCGCCTGCGCGACAAGACCGCTCCGGTGAAAACCGAACGTCGCCTCGATGTTTCCGTCATCGCCACCCGGCAACGTCCGCGGTTGGCTCGCCTCCCAAGCTTGTTGAGCCGCGACGAGCGCCGGTTCAAGCCGCGCGAGTTCCGCCTCGGCCGCCGCCAGCTTGCGGTCCAGTTCCGCGAGTCGCTCGCGTTCCAGCGGTGTCGGCGCGGCGATGTAGGGCGGCGAGTTGCCTTCTTTAATCGCGCGGCCGAACTCGGGAACGTTGTTGAAATACGCGAACAACTGGTAGTAATCACGTTGCGACACCGGGTCGAACTTGTGGTCGTGGCAGCGAGCGCAGCCGACGGTCAAGCCCAGCCAAACGGTCGCGGTCGTGTCCACCCGGTCGACCACATATTCGACGGCGAATTCTTCCGGGATGATGCCGCCCTCGGAGTTGCCCCGATGATTGCGGTTGAAGCCGGTCGCGATCCGTTGCTCGAGCGTCGCGTTCGGCAACAGATCCCCCGCGAGCTGTTCCATGGTAAAGCGGTCGAACGGCAGATCGCGATTGAAGGCGTCGAGAACCCAGTCGCGCCACCGCCACATGTAGCGCGGACCGTCGCTTTGGTAACCGCTCGTGTCGGCATACCGAGCGGCGTCGAGCCAGCGGGCCGCCAACCGCTCGCCGAATCGCGGCAACGCCAACAGCCGTTCCACATGGCGTTGATAGGCGTCTGGACGCTCGTCTGCCAGGAACAAGTCGATGTCCTGGGGATGCGGCGGCAGGCCGGCGAGGTCGAGGCTCGCACGCCGATACAGCGTCTCCGCCGACGCCTCGGGCGATGGGGCAAGCTGGCGGTTGGCGAGTGGCGCGGCGACGAGCCAGTCGAGCGGCGAGCGCGCCGGGTTCGGAGCATGCTCGGGGATGGCGCGGAGCGTTGGCCGAGTGGGCGGGAGGAACGCCCAGTGGGTTTCCCATGGCGCGCCGGCCGCGATCCACGCTCGCATCTGCGCGATTTGTTCGGGGGTCGCCCGCCGTCCGGTTTCCGGGGGCGGCATCTGCTCGGCCGGATCGTTCGACAGCATCCGCCGCAGCAGTTCGCTTGCGTCCGGCATGCCGCGTTTCACCACGCCCGGCTTGTCGGGCGTGCCGATCACGGCCAGCTCGTCATCCAGCCGTAGATCGGCCTTTCGCTGGTTTTTGTCCGGCCCGTGGCATTGAAAGCACAAGTCGGACAGAACCGGTCGAATGTCGCGATTGAATCTCGGTCCTTCGGCATCGACGCGGACGGACGGCGCGAACACCGCGGCGATCAGCGTCAGGCCACCGGCCCAGCACGCTCGACGACAAGCGTGTGAAGCCAGCCAAGTGCGCGACCAACGGACTGCGGCGAAGGGAAACGCTTGCATCGTACGATCCCCGGCGTGGGAGGCTTAGGAGGAAGACGCGGTCCCTGTGGCTTCCAGGGCATGGCGGAGCAGTTCGCACAGCCGGTCGATTTCCCGACGCGTTTCGTCGTCCAGCGACCACGCGTACGGATGGCGGCGCCGGTCCGTGGCGAAGAGCCCCTGTTTGTGCAGCAGGTACTTTTCAATCGCGAGAAAACCGTCCAGTCCGGCCTGTAATTGCAATGCCACCAGGGCGCAAACCGGGAAGTACACACGATAGGCGGTCGCGTCGTCGCCGCGTTCGAGCGCCCGCCAAATCGCGACAATCCCGGCCAGGAATTCCATACCGGGCATCGTGCCAGCGATTCCCCGGCGATAGCTGTCGATGAGCAGGATTCCGCCGGAGCCCTCGTAGATGCGGGCTTTTCCACCCGTGGCATCGCGAAGTTTGGAGAGATTGGGGCCGATCGGCGACGCTTCGGGCTTGAACAGTATTTTCGATGGCCCGAAGCGTTCCACAAGCTGTTGGTGGATGGCGAGCGGGATCGCCTTGCCGACATAGCCCGAAGCGTCTTGCACGATCACCGGCAGAGCGATTTGTTCGGCGAGCGTGGTGTAATAGCTCAGCAGTTCATCGTCGGGCAGGGCCGTTGAGATGGGCGGAATGGCCATCACCGCGTCGCAGCCGGCTTGTTCCGCCGCCTTGGCGTAAACCAAGGCCTGCTTGGTACTTTCGGCTCCCACGCCAGCCACCACGACGCCCCGGCCCGCGTTGTATTCGGCCAACCGGTGGGTCAGCTCCAGGCGTTCGCTGGCGGTTAGCCGCAACAGCTCGGAGACCATCCCCGAGCAATACCCGTGGGCCCCTTGTTCGTAGGCCCAGTCGATCTGGCGCTTGAGGCTGGCGAAATCGATCTCGTCGTTGTCCAGGAACGGCGTGTGGGCGATCGGTAAAACGCCGGCGATGGGATGGATCGGCATGCTGGGATCACTCTCCAAAGAAACGGTTGGCGAAGCGTCAATGATGCCTGATCGATCAGCCGGCGGCAACCGTAGGATCGGTTGCCGTAAGTGGTTCCATCTGCTAAGTTTTTGACCTTTCCGCGACCCCGGTTAAGAAAAGCCGCTCGTCGTGAACGGCTGCCAGCGCGGAAAACGGAGCAATCCGTGGGAATCCTCTAACTGTTGGATGATGGCACATGGTCAATCGGAACTTGATTCGCAATCTGGAAAGCGATCCAGATCTCAATACGCTGCTGCATAACGAGATCGGCGAGCTCGACGAGGCGGCCCTGATGACGATGGGCACCGAGACCCATTTCGACGTCAACAAGATCGTCGAAGGCCGCGTGATTCGCGTCGATGAAGACATGGTGCTGGTCGACTTCGGCTTCAAGAGCGAAGGCACGATCGCCCGTTCGGAGTGGGATGAAAACGAAGCCGCGCCCCAAGTGGGCGACTTGGTGAAGGTGCTGGTCGAGGAACTGGAAGACGACCAGGCGGCCGGCGAGGAAATCCACGGGATGGTTTCGCTGAGCAAGCGGAAGGCCCAGAAGATCCTCGATTGGCAGCGGATGATGGAGACGGTGAAGGAAGGCGAAGTCGTCTCCGGCACGGTCACTCGCAAAATCAAGGGCGGTTTGCTGGTCGATATCGGCGTGAACGTGTTCCTGCCGGCCAGCCAAGTCGACATTCGCCGTCCGAACGATATCGGCGATTACATCGGCAAAGTGGTTCAGTGCGAAGTGCTGAAGATCGACGAGGCGCGTCGCAACATCGTGGTCAGCCGCCGCTCGCTGATCGAAAAGCAACGGCAACAGGATCGCGAACAGTTGCTCCGCGAACTGCAAGAAGGCCAAGTCCGCAAGGGCGTGGTCAAGAACATCGCCGAGTTCGGCGCGTTCGTCGACCTGGGCGGCATCGACGGCTTGCTGCACATCACCGATATGAGCTGGGAACGGATCGGCCATCCGTCCGAGATGGTCGCGATCGACCAGGAACTGGAAGTCCAAATCCTGCACGTCGACCGCGAAAAGCAAAAGATCGCGCTCGGCCTCAAGCAGCGGATGGCGAACCCCTGGGAGCACGTCGAAGCGAAATACCCGGTTGGCAAGGTCGTTCGCGGCTCGGTTGTCAACGTGATGAGCTACGGCGCCTTCGTGAAGCTGGAACCGGGCATCGAAGGCTTGGTCCATATCAGCGAGATGTCGTGGACCAAGCGGATCGCCCATCCGAACGAACTGGTTCACACGGGCGACGAAATCGATGTCGTCATCCTGGCGGTCGACAAGAACGGCCAGCAACTCTCGCTCGGCATGAAGCAGGCCCAGGAAAACCCCTGGACGAAGGTCGCCGACCGCTACCCGGTCGACAGCATCGTCAAGGGCAAGGTTCGCAACCTCACCAACTACGGCGCGTTCGTGGAATTGGAAGAGGGAATCGACGGCTTGCTGCACGTCTCCGACATGTCGTGGACTCGCAAGATCAGCCATCCGAACGAAATGCTGGAGAAGGGCCAGGAGATCGAATGCAAAGTGCTGTCGATCGACCAGGACCGCCGCCGCATCGCGCTCGGCTTGAAGCAGCTGAGCGAAGATCCATGGCTGAACGACATCCCGAGCCGCTACCAGCCCGGCCAAGTGGTCTCGGGCAAGGTCACGAAGATCACCAACTTCGGCGTCTTCGTGGGCCTGCAAGACGGGCTCGAGGGCCTGCTGCACATCTCCGAGTTGGCTGACCACAAGGTCGACAATCCGGAAGATATCGTGAAGGTGGGCGACGATATCGAAGTGAAGATCCTCCGGGTCGACACCGACGAACGGAAGATCGGACTCTCCCGCAAACGCGTCGATTGGGCGCCGGAACAGCCGGCCCAACCCACCGAGGACTCGCCACGGCGTGAACGTCGCAAGCCGACGACCGAACTGCGAGGCGGTCTGGGCACCTCCGGTCCGCTCATCCCCGGAAGCGACCAACGCTAACGGGCGGCTCGGCGCGATTTCACAGCGCCGCTCTCGAACGTTGCTCTCGAACGCCGGGCATCGAAGCTGGGAATCAGCTTCGATCGCTCGACAAACAACAAAGCCCCGCCGGCCAAAACCGGCGGGGCTTTTTTCATCGATGCGTTCCACGCGGATGGGGCGCCACTTGCAAGGCGCTCAATGATGGTCCATCCGGGATTCGTGGGGCGCTCGCCGAAGATTCGTGCCTCGCCGAACTTCCTCGCCACGGCGCAAGCCGCACCCTGCGACTCCTGCGCTGGCGACCCACAGGAAACCCAGAAGGCACTCAATTCTTGCCGGCTGGTTTCGCGGCTGGTTTCGCGGCCGGTTTCGCCGCCGGCTTAGGACCCGGTTTCGGGTCGAGGTTGGCGTCCAGGTCGGCGGCCGATACGGTCGACTCCAAACCGCCGGCCGGCACGTCGGCTTTCGCGATCCACGCAAGCGCGTTGAGGATGGTCTTGCGGAAGTCGGCGTTGCCCCAATTGTCGTGGAAGTGGCCGCCCGTGAAGCCGAAGCCGCGACCGCCATCAGGGCGTTCGACCGCCCACAGCATCGCTTC
>CAIXSC010000799.1 GCA_903921945.1 uncultured Planctomycetaceae bacterium | reverse complement strand
GAGCCGCGCGGTGCGTTCCGCTCCGTGCGTTCCGCGCGGTGCGTTCCGCTCCGTGCGTTCCGCGCGGTGCGTTCCCCTCGGTGCGTTCCCCTCGGTGCGTTCCCCTCGGTGCGTTCCGCGCGGTGCGAGCCATCGGTGACATCGATATGTTCCACGGGTCCGATGGCACGAGCACTGCCATCTCGAAGACTCCGGAATCTTCAAGCTAGCGCATCCGGCCTTGGAACAGTTGCCTTGGCGTGGGCAGTCGATTGATCAGCGGCGGCGTGTCGTCGCGATTCGCCAGTTCCGGGAACATTTGCCGCAGCGCGTCGTTGATGGCGGGCACGGCTTTGCGTTCGATCGCCGGGTTTTCGAGCGGACCTTTGACATGGATTTCCAACATCTGGCGGCTGGCCTCCGCGATCACGGGGCTGACCACCGGCACCCAGAAATCCTCGCGACCCACCAAGGTGTAGAACTGCAAGTCGACGATCCGCTCCAGTGTCATTTCGCCATGGCCTTTGAGCGTTAGGCGATCGCCTTTCAAATCGATGCGGTCGAAATACACGCGATCGCCCTGCACACTGAAGTCGATGTCGCTCAGCGCGAGCGCGGGGCCCTCGGAGCGTTTCCCGTTCGGCCGCAGCACGGCGCCCATGACCGGCAGTTGCTGCAGATCGGTGTCGCGGCATGTGACCTTTCCCAATCCTCGCCAAGTGTGTGGACCGCGAGCGGTGCCTTCCAGTTGCAAGGTGGCGAACACACTGCCCTGAAGGTCTTGCGTCTTCGCCGCCAGTTCGCGAGCCAACTCGCGCATGCTGACGTTTTGCGCGCCGGCCTGAAAGCGAAACGCGGTCTCCGCATTGAATTTGACGAACGCATCGGCGCCGACCTGGCCGCCGCACACCCGAGCGGTTAATTGCCGCGGCGCCTTCATGCCCGCGTTCGCGTTGGCCTTGGCGCCCTCGGCAACGTTCAAGGTCTGGCCGCGACGCTGACGCGCCCAGGTATCGCCGGCGATCAGTGCATCGGACGAGAGATAAACGGGACCGGCGATCTTCGTCACGTGCACGCCTTGAATGAACGCCGAATCGACCGCCAACTCAAGTTCCGAATTCCAGGCCGAATCACTCCAGCCGCCCACAAGCCGTGCCGCTCCACGGATCTGTTCGATCGGGGTCGCCAACTTCATGCGTCCATTCTCGACATCAACTCGGACGTCCCACTCGACGCCAAGCGGCATCTGCGAGACGGATGCTGGCAACGCGGAGGTCGACGGCGCGGAAACGCTCGACGGCGGCGTGGCGGGCGGGGACGCGGACGAATGGGACGCCGCGCCGCCCCGCGCCGTGATTGTGCCGTCGACATTGATCGGGCCGCTCCATTCCATTTTGGCGATGGCGGCGGCGGCCGGTCCGGGCAACGCGGAAAGCAAATCATGATCAAGCTGGAGACGGTCGGCGACGAGATCCTGAAAACGAATGGTCCATGCGCCATCGGATTCCACGCGTCCCTGGGCCCGGGCTTGAAAGGTGGTCCGGGCATGTTCAGCCCGCAGGCTTTCAATCTCCAGCGTTCCATCGATATAGCGAAGATTGCCGATGACGTTGTCCAGCGGATAGGGGAAACGCTGCGGCCGCAAGGTGACGTTTCGTCCTTCAATGTTTTTCGACGGCGGGTTCTTTTGCAGCATCAGGTCGATGCCTAATTGTCCGTTTTCGCGAGGGTAGCGCAAGCCGATCGCCATGTAGTCGATCGTGCCCCGCGGTTGCAGTTCGGACCACACCTTTTGCACACCGGGAGTGAGCGCCGTTCGCAGTTCCTCTTCGAGCGCGACGTCATAGGCCTCGACTTCCATGCGCAGCGAGCCGCCTTGAGGGCGCGCGATCCATTCGCCGCGCGCCACGACGTAGGCGCTATCGTTGCGGCCGGTCAATTCGCCAATCCGCCAGACGTTGTCTTCCATCCGGATCTTCCCCTCAATCCGTTCCACCGGATAGGGAAAGACCGCGTATTGGATAGCGGCCCGGCGGAGTTGGATTTCGACCCAGCGTTTCAACGGTTCGCCGGCCGCCCGTCGTTCGACTCGCCCTTCGACGAGCATTTCGCCGCGCGGTTGCAGCGAGCGAAAGAAGGTGGCCGTGCGGCCTTCCAGCGACCCCAACAGCGTCTCATCGATCGGCACTCCTTCCGGCGCCCGCACGGTGGCGTATCCCGTAAAGTCCGGGCCCGGCCGGCGAATATCGAACGCCACTTCGATCGGGCGTCCTTGAACTCGAAAGGCGGTGTCCGACGTGCGGAGCCGATCGCCGTCGACCTGAAGCGAGCCGCGGCCATCCGCCAACGGATACGGGAAAAAGTAGGCCGAAGCCGAGAGGTTGCGGCCATCCACTCGGCCTTCTGGACGCCAGCGCACTCCGTCGTAAGCCACGGTCAAGCGGCCATCGAATTCGCCCAGCACGCCAAACCGCGACCACGATGCTCGCAAGGCGGCCGGCGCCAATTCGATCCAGGCGCGAGTCAAGACAAACCGCCGGAGTTGGATCAGGGCATCGACACGCGCATTGGGTTCCCAGCCCAGCCGCCGTCCCGCGAGTTCAAACTCCGCCGCGCCCGATCGCCCCGACAACCGCTTGACTTCGACGCCCTCGGCGTTGGCCGTGAAATCAAGTTCCAAATCGGAAAGGGGGGCGGGCCAACTGGGCTCGGCCCAACGGCCTTGGTGGAACTGGCCGGCGATGTTGAATGTCGGTGGCGCGCCTGGCGTCGACGACCGCGCGTTCACCGTGAGTTCCCCGCGTGCCTCGAGCGTTTCCCAGGACAGTTCGGGAAACTTCCAACGGCTCGGCACCAACCCTAGGAATTCGCGAGCGACCCGCAGCCCCCGCGTTTCCCCCCGCGCCGACCAGGCGTTCGTCTTGCGGTCGTACACCAAATCCAACCGCAACTCGTCCACCAATTCGCCTGCCCCTGACAACCGAGCGTGGACCAACTTACCGGACGCATGGTTAGCCTCTGGGGAATCCGAGAAACCGTGCGCGCGAAGCAATTCGGCCGACGGCGGAGCCACGGTGACGTCGAGTCCGCGAATCGTCACCACTTGGCGCCGCTCGCTGTCGCGGACCCATTCGACCACGCCGTCCTCGACAACCACGGTGGGCCACGGCTTTCCCGTTGGCGGCCGCCGAGACAAAAAACGTTTCCACTCGCCCCAGTCCTCGATGGCGCCGTAAAGCGACAACCGCGGCCGCCGCATCGCCACGTGCCGCACCACGATCTCGCGGTTCAGAAGAGCCGGCAAATCGCATTGGCAGCCCAGCCACAACTCGTCGATCCGCAACAACGGCTCGCCCGTGCGACTGTCCACGACCTCGATTCCCCGCGCTTCAATGCCACGGTCGGTCTCCGCTTCGCCCATGACCCGCCGCGCCGACCGCACGTCGACTCGCAGCGGCGAACCTGCCAGCGGTTCCAACAACGCTTGCTCCAGGGCCAACCGGACTTCGTCATCCAACCGAGTCTGCAAATGCGACCAGCCAAATAAGCCCGCCGCCGAGAGCGCCGCGGCAACAAACGCCAACCGCCGCACGGCTCCGCAAAATCGCGACCAACAACTTGAAGCGCGATCGACACCAACCGGTTGGTCACCGGCATCGGCGGCATCGACGCGGCCCAGCGATGAGGGGCGCGACGCAGTTCGGTCCGACGTGGCGGCATGCGGCGTGATCAACTCTGGCGTGGCGGCATTCGACGTGGCAGTCTCCGACGCAGCGGCGTTCGATGATGTGGACGCTCGCGAGGGTTTACGCATCGCGCTCCCTCCGCCGGGATCGGAGCCACTTGGCCGCGCCTTCCGCAACGACGGCGGCGACCAACGTCATCAACGGCAACAGCGCCGGTTGGCGATATCGCAAGGAGCTGACGAAAACCGTGTGCAGGCAGGTCAGATAAATGGCCGGCGCCCAGAGTGGCCAGATCGTTCGCCAGTCGCGGCGGCGTCGCCACGTCTGCCACACGGCCAGCCCCATGAGCGGCACAAAGCCAACGGCGATGACCGCGCGGAACAACGCGCCTCCCATATCCCTCGCGTTCGGAACCGGACTCCACATGCGCGCGAATTTGATCCCCGCCAGTTCCAGCACACGCCACGGGTTCGCCCTCGCCCACGCGACCGCCGCGTCGCGTTGCCGACGATCCAATCGCGATTCGAACGTGCCCGCGGTCGGCTCCGACCGCTGGTCGGCGGGCTGGTTCGAGTCGATCTCCATGCGTGCCACGTCCTCGCGTTTCAGTTCGTCAAAGAAACGCGGCGCGAACCGCATGTCACTGCCGCCTTCCGCGTCGGGCCGCCAGCCATCGTAAAGACTTGCCCCGACCTGCAAGGTTGTTGGCACGAACTCGCCGACCACGCGGTAGTTCCGCCACCACCACGGGGCCATGGTCAGGATGACGCCAAGTATGACGGGCAGGCCAAGTCCAGCGACTCCCGTCATCACCTGCCAGATCATCGCGACCCCGCCAGCCGCTACCCCGCCAACCGCGTCCCCGCCAGCCGCGACCCCGCCAGCCGTCGCTCGACCCATCCGGCCGGTTGGCGATTCCTCGAGCCCCGCTATCCCGACCGTCTGTGGAGAATTTCCACTCCCGTCTCCGGCGCGGGCGCGCAGGAGCGCGATCAGGTCGAACACCATTTTCAGGCCAAGCATGAAGGGCGGAAACAAAAGCCAACTGGGCCGCATCAGGGCCGCCAACCCGGCCGTCAGTCCCGCGAGCAAGCCGACGATAAATCGAGCGTTCCGGCCGGCGTCCCGACCGTCGCCGGAACCGGTCGTTTGCGGCCAGCGTTGCCGCCGCGAGTCGCAGCGGGCAAACGCTTCGTGGAAACACCACACATTCAGCACCATCAGCGGGTGGAATGGAGCTTCGCTCAGCACAAACACGCCCAAGGAGATGGCCTCGGGATGAACGGCCGCAAGCATGCCCGCAAGCAACCCGGCGGCCGGTGAATGCCAGCGGGCGCCTAGACCGATGACGAGCGCGGTGGCGGCCGCTCCGCACAACGCGCTCAGCGTCCGAGCGGCCAAGGCGGGCGGGTTATCCGATCCGGCCCATGCGAACACAATCGCCAACAAGGCTGGATAGCCGGGCGTTCGAAACACCGACGCGTCCGGCGAGCCGTATTGGAAGGATTCGCCGCGACGAATCGTTCCCGCCAGCGACCAGTACGTCTCGCTGTCCGCGAACGCGAAGGCATGGGGAGTGGACAACCGGCTTTGCCACCATGCGGCCGCCACCATGCGAGTTGCGAAAGCGGCCAGTACGATCGCGGCCGCATAGAGCCAAAAGCGGCGAACCGGCCAGCCGATCGGCGATCGGTTCGCGGGTAGTGGCGCATTGGCTTCCATGAAACGCGGTCCTTCGCGTGCGGCCGCAAGGTTCTCGCGATGCCGCGTCGTCGCACGCCCGCGCCCATCCTTGGCGCCGGCCTGGTCCACCGTGCGAACGACCCATGATCCTAGAATTTCCCGGTAACTTGGGTCAAGACGATTCCACGACTCCCGCTGAATTGGGGCCTTGGTGCCTTGGATGAATTGGATGAATTGCTGAATTTGCCGCAAGCGGAACGCGGGTTGCATGCCATGCGGACTTCAGCCATGCGGAATCAAAGTCAGTCGCAACTGGCCACTTGCGAGCAGTTCAGCCCGCACATGGTCTGGAAGATCGAGCGCCGAGCGGATCGGACTCGATAAGTTGGAACCTCGGCCGCGGTGGTCCACGGGGCGTGTGGCCAGCCGCGCCAGCCCCGTTAATCGCCGCCAATGCTTGGCTGTCATCGCTTGGGCCGGCCAGCCCTGACGATTCCACAGGTGTACAAACAGTTCGGCCACCAAGTACTCTGGCTGGTCGCGCAGCGGCAAAGTTTCCAGCACGGTTTCCGTCGGGGAGACTTGCCGCGTAACCTGATCCAGCAACGCGGCGGCGAGCGGTTCCACGAGCGTTTCGACGGCGCGGGCTTGGGCCGCAAGACGTTCCAGAACGCGGCGAATCCGCGGGTTGTAACGCGAAGCCAAGTGCGGCAGAAGCTCGTGTCGCAAGCGATTGCGAGTGTAACGCGGGTCGTCGTTGGAGTGATCGTGGCGAAACGGCTGCCGCAGCGACTTCAAGTACCGGACCACTTGGCGGCGGGAAATCGACAACATCGGACGGATCAACGTTGTCGCGGCGGAGAGACGGCGAATCCGGGGGATGCCCGCCAGTCCGGTGAGTCCCGTGCCGCGCAGCAGGCGATGCAGGACCGTCTCGCTCTGGTCGTTCGCGGTGTGGGCAAGGGCCACATATCGCGCGCCGTAACGGTGAGCCGTTCGCAGGAGAAAATCCAGTCGGCGTCGACGGAGCCGATCTTCGTCCTGCGGTGGACGCGACGAAAAACGAGCGGCCGCCGAAGTCCGGGATACGTGATCGGCGGGAGCGGTCCCGGTCGACGGTTCGTGGTCCGCGTGCGGTTCGTGGTCCGCGTGCGGTTCGAACGCTTCGCGCGTAGCGGCAGTGGCAGTCCATCCGCCGAGCTCGCAGGGGAGTCCGAGTTTTTCCGCCAGTTCACGAACGAACTGCGCGTCGGCATCCGACAGTTCCCCACGCAGACCATGGTTGTAGTGGGCCATTACGAGTCGACCGGTGGTTGCTGGTTCGAACTGCTGCATGGCATGCAAGGCACGGACGAGGGCGACACTGTCGGCTCCTCCCGAAACGCCAACGACGACCGTGAGATCGCGCCAGCGTGAGCGTGGCCAAGCGCGAGAGAGCGCCGCTTCCAGTGGCCAGAGCGGTCTGCCATCCGGCAATTCGGAGGGAATGCTGGCAGTCATGAGAGGCGGATTTCGGCCTAATAAGCGTTAAAGGTGGCAGAGGTCCCGACGATCTCCGAGCGCTCGGGGAAAAATCGACCGGGTTGCACGTTAAGATCGACTTGTTATCATTTTGCGAGATCGCCTACCCAATTTTGGGGTGGGTGGTTTTCGGGAATTGTTTGGGAAGCGGGGGCGTGCCCTCGCTGTTGTCGATCATAAACGTCGGGAGTCGCTGGGGATACCTCATCCTTGCCGGCTTGCTGGAGGTGGTTTGATCGGCTTAACGCGTTCCACATGGGTTCGTTGGGCAGTTTCGTTCCGCGTCTTCAGTCCTCGGGTCAGCATGCATTTTCTTTGGGCGATTCTTCTGCTGAGTTGGTCGATTTGCCGGGGGGCGAACCCGACGCGAGTGTTCGCGTTGCCGTGTTCGGCTGTCGCATGGCGACCGCGAGCGATGGCTCCGAGGATAGGCAGATTCGCCAAATGGACGTTGCGTGCTGATGCCCCTGTCCCTTTACCACGACTGGACGGCTCTTCCTGCCAGGGGATATCCGCTCTTGTTGCTTTGGCGCCGAGCGGGCGGCCGTATTGGGTCGACGCTGGGCGGGTGTATCGCGGTTAAGTCGAACAGAGAGCACTTCAGCAAGCACCGCCACCCGTTCATGCCGTTTTTTGGGCGTGGATTGGAGGATGGAGCGGTTGAATGGCGGATGGAGTCCTCGAGCACTCCGGCGAATTTTTCGCCGCGGAGAGCTTCGCTGTGGACGATGTACTCATCGCACTTGTCTCGGGTGCCATTGCCGCCGTGGGCGGGGCGCTCGGTATCCGCTGGTTCGACAAGAGCCAGGGGCGAGATTCCGAGACCAAGGCCAAAGAACTGATCGCCCGGGCGGAAAAAGAGGCCTCGACGAAGGTTCGTGAAGCCGAACTGGAGATCAAGGAGGTCACGCTCCGCCACAAGACGGCCGCTGAGCAAGAATTGGCGCGATCGCGGGATGAATTGCGGGAACGCGAACGTCAATTGGAAAAGCGGGCCGAAACGATCGTTCAGCAGGTCGACGATCTGCGAAAGCAAGAAAAGATCGCCGAGGCCACTCAGCGGAAGTCGAAGGAAAAGCTGGACGAGACGCTGCGCAAGCAAGAAGAGCTGAACAGGCTGATCGAGTCCGAACGGCAGCAGTTGCACCAGATCAGCGGCCTCAATCGCGAAGAGGCGACTTCGCGGTTGATGGATCGGCTGGAAGACGAGCTGGCGGGCGAAGTCGGCAGCCGGATCGCGAAGCACGAGCGTCGCGTGACCGAGATGTGCGACGAGCGGGCCCGCGACATATTGCTCACCGCGTTGCACCGTTATGCCGCGTCGCACACGGCGGAAAGCACGACGAGCACCGTCGACATTCCGAACGACGAGATGAAGGGGCGGATCATCGGCCGCGAGGGCCGCAACATCCGCGCGTTCGAAAAGGCGACGGGCGTGGACGTGATT
>CAIXSC010000798.1 GCA_903921945.1 uncultured Planctomycetaceae bacterium | reverse complement strand
TCCAACGCCGGACGACGCGGGCGGGGAAAACGCCTATCGACTGGTCGCTCGAACAGGAATGGCGTTTACCCAGCGATTTGTGGCTGGACGAATTGCCGGCGGACGAGGTTCGGGTGTTCGTTCCCGACGAGGCCACCGCCAAGCGGATCGCAGGCGAGTGTCCCTGGCCGGTGATGACGCTGAACGACGCCACATAGCCACCGGATGTCCAGGCTTGGTGCCGTTCCCAGTATCGCGGAACAGGCGCTGGCGGAAATAACGCCTACCCGGATCGGGGGCGCCAGCCCTACACTATCCCGGCATCGATCGCACCTTGGAGGAACCAACCGCGCCATGGCGTCCGCATTACCGCGACTGGATGAAATCGTTGAAGAATTCGCCGAACTGACGGACGGCACCGAGCGGCTCGAATACCTGATCGAGTTGGGCGATTGCTTGACCGCCTTTCCCGACTCCGCGCGGACCGAGGCGAATCGGGTGCAAGGTTGCCAAAGCAATGTATGGCTGATCTTGGACGCCGCATTATCTGGCTCGACCGCGACCGCCAGCGGGTCGAGCGGGTTGGCCGCCTCCGAACCGCGATTAAAGTTTCTTGCTGATAGCGACGCGCCGATGGTCCGCGGTTTGGTGGCCATCCTGTTGGCGGCGTTTTCCAACCGCACGCCGCGGGAGATTCTGGCGTTCGGGGTGGAACCGCTCTTCGAGCGGCTCAAGTTGCGAACGTTTCTGTCGCCGATGCGCAGCAACGGATTGCACTCGATGGTGTTGTTCGTGCGCGGGCTCGCGGAGCGGGTCGAGGCGGCGCGGATCGGCGCCGGTCCGGTGGCGGTGACAAGTGCGAACCGGCCGAACGTATCCGCGGAACCTGTCGCGACCGAACGCGTCGTGCCGCTGACCGACGAGGAAGTTTCGCGGTTGCGCGACGATTTCCCGATTCTCGCGACCACCGTGGGCGACGGCGTGCCGTTGATCTACCTGGACAACGCGGCGACGACGCAGCGGCCCCGCGCGGTGATCGACACGATTCGCGAGGCTTACGAATGCTATTTCAGCAACGTGCATCGAGGCGGCCATTCGCTGGCGGCGCGGACCACCGAACGCTACGAGGGAGCGCGTGAGTCGGTGCGACGGCTGCTGAACGCGGCGCGAAAGCACGAGGTGATTTTCACTTCCGGGACGACGTCCGCGGTGAACCTGGTTGCCCAAAGCTGGGGCTTGGAGAACGTCGGTTCGGGCGACGAGATCTTGCTTACGATCATGGAGCATCACTCGAACATCGTCCCTTGGCAGCAGCTCGCGGCTCGAACCGGTTGTCGATTGCGGTTCGCGCCGCTGTCGACGGACGGCCGCCTGGATCTCGATGCTTGGACGGGGATGCTGACCGAGCGAACTCGACTGGCCGCGTTCACTGCGGTATCGAATGTGTTGGGCACGGTGAATCCGATCGAGGAGATGACTCGGCGGGCTCATGCAGCCGGCGTGGTGGTCATGGTGGACGCCGCGCAATCGGTTCCGCATCAACGACTGGATGTTCAACGGCTCGATGCCGATTTCGTCGCCTTCAGCGGGCACAAGATGCTCGGACCGGCCGGGATCGGCGTGTTGTATGGCAAAGAGGCGTTACTGGAATCGATGCCGCCGTTCCTGGGTGGCGGGAGCATGATCCGCACTGTGACGACCGACCGCTTCGAGCCCGCGATGTTGCCGGCGAAATTCGAAGCGGGCACTCCGCCGATTGTCGATGCGATTGCGTTGGGAGCGGCAATCGAGTACCTCGAGCGGATCGGGCTGGAGCGTATTCATCACCACGAGGTGCGGCTTTGCCAAGCGGCTCATGCGGCGATGGCGGACATCGACGGCGTCGAGCTGCTTGGACCGGCCCCCGAGCATAAAGGCGGGATCGCCACTTTCACGATGCGCGGCGCGCACGCCGACGAGGTCGCCAAGGTGCTCGACGCCCAAGGCATCGCCGTGCGAGCTGGCCATCACTGCGCGATGCCGCTCCACGATCGACTCGGACTGTCGGCAAGCTGCCGGGCCAGCTTCTACTTTTACAACACGGTCGCGGAAGTCGAGCGTTTCGCGGAGTCGCTGCGGACGGCTCGACGTCTATTCGATCGAGCGGCGACCCGTCCCGGCAAATCGACCTAATCGCCCAATCCGCGGCCGCCGATATCAACGCCGCCAGGTTCGAGTGCCGCGCGCGGCCGTCGCCCCGCCGCCGCCCCTTCGATAGAGTGCGTGCAGCGGCGTTGGAGGAATCGATCGGCTGTGTGGCTCGAAGCGCGCCGGCCCCGGCGGCGACGGACAAGATGTCCGTCGTACAAAACAGGTAGCGACAATCGTAGAACCGTAGCGGTGAAAAAAACCTCTTGTACGACGGACATCTTGTCCGTCGCGAGCATGTCGTAATCGGTCGTGCGTGGCTATGAGGCT
>CAIXSC010000797.1 GCA_903921945.1 uncultured Planctomycetaceae bacterium | reverse complement strand
CGCGGCGCGCGACGTTGAGCGACCGACGAACGTGATCGATGGTGCTTACGCGGAGTGACTTCGAATGTTGAGTGGCGGTCGTCGTTGGTCCACGATGTTGCCTGTTCGCCGGTGTCTCACAAGACGGCCGGCAAGGTCGCTGGGAACGCCGCCCGCAATGTGGCTGGCATTGGCAGTGGCCATTTTCGCGGCAGGGTCCGCGGCCAGCGGCGTGGTCGCGGAGCCGTTGCCAGCGGCTCCATTGGAGGCGGGGTTCGCGGAAGCGGACATCACGCCCGCTCTCGATCCGGCGCGTCCCGTGTGGATCGCCGGCTACGGTATGGGCCGGCGAGCGACGGGTGTGCACGATCCGCTTCGAGTTCGCGCCGTGGTGCTCCGCGATGGCACACGCAAGTTCGCGCTCGCATGCGTCGATCTTGTGGGGTTGCAATATCCGGAAACGAAACGCATTCGCGCTCGCTTGCCGGAATTCGCCGAAGTGATGGTGTCGAGCACGCACAATCACGAAGGGCCGGACGTGATCGGTATTTGGGGTGCGAACCCGCTCCAGCGCGGCGCGGATGATCGCTATCTCAGCTTGGTTGTCGACCGTGTGGTGGAAGCGATCCGCGCCGCCGATAAAGCGGCTCGGCCCGCGGAGGCTCGGTACGGGGAAGCCGAAGATGAGTCGCTGGTTGGCGATTCGCGACTTCCCAAAGTAAAAGACGGCAAGCTCCGCGTGGTCCGGTTCGATAGGGTCCGCTTCGATCGAGCGGCAACGCCCGCTGCTGACGCCCCTGCGAAAGTTGAGCAGTCGTCGCAGGCCACCGCCAAGCCGCTCGGATTGCTCGTCGTCTGGACTTGCCATCCCGAGGCGATGGGGTCGCGCAATACGCTACTGACCGCCGATTTCGTGGCGGCGACCGTGGCGAAACTCAGCGCCGACCACGGCTGTCCTGTCGCCTACTTCAGCGGCGCGGTCGGTGGACTGATGGCCCCGCCAGACAACCGCATTCGCGATTCCGCCGGCCGAGTGCTCCAGGAAGGCGATTTCGCATACAGCGATGGTTATGGCGAAGCGGTCGCGGCGCTGGCGAACCAAGCACTGGAACGAGCGACTCCGATCCGTCTCACGCCGCTCGCCGCCGCGACCGAGCGAATCGCGATCCCGGTCGAGAACAAACTGTATCGCGCCGCCCGCGCGATGGGCGTGCTCCAACGACAAATGCTCGACTGGACCGGCGAGGAACAATTGCCTCCGGATCCGGTCGGTGTATCCGCGCGAGGCAACTCGCAGTCGGGAAGCTCGCAGTCGGGAAGCTCACAGTCGGGAAGCTCGCCCAGCGATGAATCGAAGTCGGGCAAGGCGGAGCGAAAGGCGGCTTCGAAAGCGACTGGAGCCGCGGTGGAAACCGAAGTCGGGCTGCTGCAACTGGGGGAGCTGGCGGTGGCGTGCATTCCCGGAGAAATCTATCCCGAACTGGTCTACGGAGCGTTTCAGGAACCGGTCGAGCCGCAGGTGGATTTTCCGAACGCTCCGAAGGAACCAACCGTGGCCGGCTTGATGCCGGGACCGCGTTGGTTGTTGATGGGGTTGGCGAACGACGAGGTTGGTTACATTCTGCCCAAACGCCAGTGGGATGAACGGCCGCCGTATGCGTATGGTCGAGACAAACCGCAGTACGGCGAGATTAACAGTTGCGGGCCGGACGCCGCGCCGATCATCCTGCGGTCGCTCGCACGGTGTGCCCAGCGTCTGAAGCCGCCGCCGGCTGCTCCGTAGCCGCTCGTGTCGCCGCGGCGTTCGCCGAGCCGATCGACGATGTCCCGGCCAGCGTTCGCGAGCGTCGGGTCTCGCGGAACCCGCGCAGTCCCAACGCACGTCGCGGGCGAGCCGGTTTGGCGGTCGGCATCACGGCCGCCGTCGTCGTCGTCACTTCATCGGTGGACTCGGCATCCAATCGGTTGCGGTGTTCTCCCAAGCCATAGCAGTCCGCGAACGATTCGCAGACCATTCCGTCCGCGGTGGCGAATCGAGTCGGATCGAGCTCCTCCGCCTCCACGTCGTTTGTGGCGGTGGCCGCTGCGGGGGTGGCCAACGCTGCGGCGATGGCTGTCGCATCCCCAGCGTTGGCTACCGTGGCATTAGCGACGGTGGCGTTGGTGGCGGCTGGTGTGTGCGCGAACGGCTCGAGTTCACCGCGGAGAACGCGGACATCGGCCGGCGCGACAATCCCGATCCGAATCTGGCGCCCACGCATCCCAACGACCGTGATCGTGATCCGGCCATCGATCACCAAGGTTTCACCGATTTTGCGAGAGATAACGAGCATAGCACAATCCTTTGCGTAGTGAGCCTCATCGCGAGGCGGAAGGAGATGGAAGTGGTTGGTGGTTAGTGGTTAGTGGTTAGTGGTTAGTGATTAGTGGTTAGTGATTAGTGGTTGCTTGATTATGAGTCGGTTCGTTGGTGGGAATTGGGGCCGGCGTGCGTGGTTCGGCTGGCGTTGCTTACTTGCTGTGGCTTGCCTTCTGAGGGCGGCTTGACGTTGGAAGGCGGCGTGTGGTTGACCGAACGATGGACTTAAGAGCAAGCGTCGTGCCAATCGCTTCGAGTGCCTCAGTCTTCGCTCATTAAGTCACAATCTGGAAGAGCCTTGTGTCGTTCTGAGTGGGTTCGAGTCGAGTCCGCAGCGCGGTGCCACTCACCTTCTTGCCGGTGACGCGGCAAACTTTTCCGACAACCAACCAGAACCAATCAGCAATCCGTGCCAGGCACAGATCGCTCTTTTCGT
>CAIXSC010000796.1 GCA_903921945.1 uncultured Planctomycetaceae bacterium | reverse complement strand
CCGTAGTTCCGGGCATGGTACGAGCAAATGCCCATCTTCAGCGTCGCCGTCGCCCGCTGGTCGTCATCGCGATTGTCCTCGGCCGCAACCTGTTCGAAGTGGGTCCGCGCTCGATCATACGAGCGATCGCGATCCAGGTAGTAGTTCCCAAGACGCAAATGGGCGTCGAACCTCAGACGGCTTTTCGGATAGCGTTCGATGACCGACTTCCAGATCTCGATCGCCTTGGAGGCCTCGTCGGCCTCCAGTCGGGCGTCGCCGGCTTCAATCAGCTTCTTGGCCGCCCGATCCTCAACGATCGACCCGCGGGCCGCCGGTCCGCCCGCATCCGCCTCGACCTTCGCGTCGGGCTTCGCTTCTTGAGCGGCGGCCGGCAAACAGAAAGTCATGGGCGCGGCGAGCAGCGCCGATCCAAGAAAGAGGGAACGACGTAAACGTGCAAGACGGGATTTCATCGGCGAAACGCTCCGAAACGGGCGGGGCGGACGACATAACACCACCGGCGAATCGATCAATCCAACTCGATCAATCCGGCAAAGTTTATCCAACAAACATAGTCCACGCCACGCATTCGGTCCGCGATGAGGCACGAAATTGCGAGCGAAAAGCCCTAACACCTAGTCCGCGCGTTAAGACCGGAGCGCGAGAGACATCCGTGACCGTCGGCATAAGGAAGCCGAACGACCGACCGGCGGAACATTTTGGCCGGCCCGCCATCCTTGGCGAGGTTCGAGCGCGTTAGTGGGAACGCGAAAATAGGCAGGGGATTCGATCGAGGCGGGGACTGCGAAACTCGCACAGGCGATCGTCGACAACCTGCTGTGCAAATCGGCCGGCCGCATCGCCTTCCGGGACGCGGCCGGCCGTATTTAAAGGCTCGGACGACACCGAGCCAACCGCTCGGGCCGTGGCCTAAGCGAACAGTTCTTTCACCGTCTCGCCACCGTCCACGAGCTTCATGGCGCGTTGCAACGGGGTCATCACTTCCTTCGCCGGGTCGATACCCAACGCATGGCAGACGGTCGCGTGGAGGTCGGGCACCTTCACCGGCCGGTCGTGCGGTTCGTAGCCGTCCTTATCGGACGATCCAATCACCTGCCCACCGCGGAGACCACCACCCGCCATAAAGCAGCTGAAGACGGCCGCATGGTGGTCGCGTCCCGCGTTGGCATTGACGTTCGGCGTGCGGCCGAATTCGCTCAGCATGATCACCAGCGTCTTCTCGAGCATGCCGTCCGCCGCCAAGTCGGCGACGAGCGAAGCGAGGGCCGGATCCATGACTTCGCCATGGGCTCGCATGGCCGGGAAGTTTCCGGTGTGGGTATCGAAACCGCCACGGTTGATCTGCACGAACCGGACACCCTTGTCGACGAGTCGCTTGGCGAGCAGCGCGCCACGGCCGAACGGGTTATCGCCGTAACGGTCGATGGTCGCCTGATCCACCTTCGCCAGTTCGAACGCCTCAAGAGCAGGGCTGCGCATCAAACGCACCGCGTCGTCAATCGACGTCTTGGTGTCCGATAGACGCGGATCCTGCTTGGTGCCGGCAAAACGCGTGTTGAAGCGCTCGAGCACTTCCAAACGACGATTGCCCCGCACTTCCGCAATCCCTTCGGGGAACGCCAAGTACGGATCCTTTTCGCCGGGATTGCCGACGTAGTACGCTTCGCACTTTTGTCCCAGGTATCCGGCCCGCGGCGCAAATCCGCTGATCGAAATGTACGCGGGCAGGTCGCCCATGTTGGGAACTTCGTGCGCGACAACCGAGCCCAATCCGGGATGAATCAGATTCGGTCCCGGCAGGTAGCTCGTCTGCAACTGATAGGTCGCCCGGCCGTGATCACCTTGCGTGCCGGCGATCGAGCGAACGATCGCGGCATGGTGCATCTGCTTCGCGACCTGCGGGAAGATTTCCGAGATTTCGACGCCCGGAGCCGAGGTCTTAATCGGTTGGAACTCGCCTTGCGTCGGCCGACCCGGCTTCGGATCCCACGTATCCAGATGGGTCATGCCGCCGCCATTCCAAAACAGGATGACATGCTCGGCCTTTTGAACGTGATCCTTGCCGGCGTTCGCCAAGAGGTGGCGGACCGGCATTCCCAGAATGCTGGCGCCGGTGGCCGCCAACATCGCTCGACGCGTCGCGAAGTAACCTGCACAAGCCATACTCGATCTCTCCTCCGATGTGGATGTTTCCAATCTCACTAAATAGCTTCTCGAAATTTCCGAACGATTTACGCGCGAAGACGTGTGTACCAGCCAAGCCCTAGGGCAAGAACCGGAATTCGTTGCAGTTCAGCAGCACCCAGCGAAGGTCGGCCATGCCTTCCATCGGGCTCGCCGCGCCAGCGACAATCTCACGCGCCTCGGATAGTTCGGCCGCCGAGGGTTCGCGAGTCATAATCTCCCGGTACGCCAACTTAATGGCTCCGGGCACATCAGGCCGTTCGCCTTGCAGTAGCGACGCGACCGGTTCCAGCGGCCCGACCCGCGACGCTTCGTGGGTCAAACGGCCATTGAGCATCATCAGCGCTTGCCGCATGGTGGCGCTCTCGTCACGGGCTTCGCCCAGATCCTGCCGGGTCGGCTGACCGAACACTCGCAAGAAGTGGCCCTGCGGAGCCGGCGATTCCATTTTCAGCGAGGTGTTGAACTTCGGATTGGCATCGGCAACGCGTTTAATCGTCTTTTCGACGTATTCCACGCCTTCACCCCGAGCCATCCGTTCCTTCATCATCCGTTCCGCTTCCAACTCCTCGCGAGACATGACCCGCATCTGCTCAACCGCGACTTCCTCGCCTTCCTCGTCGAGCACTTTGGTGAAGTCAAGTTCGATGGCATCCTCCAGAGCGTAGCCAGGGGTGCTACCCGCCATGCCCGCTCCGGCCATTCCAGCCATCCCTGCCATTGGCCGCCCCCCGAACAGCATCGGAGTCGACAACTTCGCCGGTTTGCCATCCACGGTCTTCGGCACTCGGATCTTCTCGTAGGTGACAACCTCGTTCGCACCCGCCGGATGCTTGAACTCGAACAGGTGGCCGGCCGTCACGATGCTGTCGTACAGCGACTCGCTGATCATCCGCCGCATCGGCGTCGCCAAAAACGCGACTTCCAGTTCCTGGCGAACCGCATCCTCGGTGTCGCTTGGCGCACGATGGCGGCGATAAACGTCCGTGCGGACAATGGTCTTAATCAGGAAACGCAGGTCGTAGCCGTTGGCCACAAACTCCTCGGAGAGGTAATCGAGCGTCACCGGATGGCTCGCCGGATTATCCTTGCGGAAATCATCGATCGGTTCCACAAAACCGCGTCCGATCAACTCTTTCCACATCCGGTTGACCAGATTGCGGGCGAAGTACCGGTTTCGCGGACTGGTCACCAGTTCCGCCAACTTGTTTCGAAGTTCGCTTTGCGACTGCAGGCTGGCTTGGATATCAATCTTGCGGATGTCTTTCTTGGCTTCCGCTTGCGGATCGAGTCCGTTGCCACCGAGACCGACCCGGGTCTTCACCTTCGTGTCGGCGTCAGCGAGCAGGTCGTCCACCGAGGCGGCCGGATTCTTGACGACTTTCGTCTCCTTCGGGGCCCGCAATTGAGCAAGCCGGCCCAGGAAACGCAGGCTGCCATTGTCCTCTTCAATCGGGAACGGGAACCGCGGGGCCATCGGCTTGCGGGGCTCGCTGGCGTTCTCATCCGGCGGCCACATCACGGTCGATTGATCGACCTCGGTGGTGTAAACCACTCGCGTCAACTGGCTTTCCACTCGGCGGGTCTTGCCGAAGTAAGCTGCCATTCCGTAGAAGTCCTGCCGCTTCCAGACGTCAAACGGATGGTCATGGCACTGAGCACAGCCAATCCGGGTGCCGAGGAAAACCTGAGCCGTGACGCTGGCCATGGCCATGGGATCGGCGTCGTCACCAAGGATGAAGCCGACTTCCGGCGTTCGTCCCGCTTTGCCGTTGGCCACCAGCAATCGGCGAGCAAGCTCGTCGTAAGGCATGTTCTCGGAAAGTGCCTTGTGAACGAAGCTGATCAGGGCGGCTCCACCTGTGGCATTGGTCCGCAGCCGCAGCATGTCTTCGAAGAACACCGTCCAGCGTTCCAGGAACCGCGGGTCGGCCATGAGCTTGTCAATGATCTTGTCGCGACGCGTTTCGGCGGGCCACGCCTCGAACTCCCGGATTTCCGCTTCGGATGGAATGCGGGCAATCAGGTCGACGTAAATCCGCCGCAAGAACGCCAAATCGCTCGCGGATGGCAACGGTGCTTGCTTCACCCCTTGCCGCGCGTTCTCCTCGTTTAAAACGAGGTCCACTTCGCTGGCCCGCGTCACAGGGGACGCGGACAACGCTAGCACGGTCGCTAGCCCTAGCCCAAACCAGTATCGAAGCACGGGACACACTCCTGGCACACGGAAACCCGCCACCCAGCGGCTCAGACCACCCGTCTTACGCCGCTCTCCTCAACTCTCCGTCGAAGATCAAATTTTTCCCCCAGCGCTTTTCCCCGAAAGGTCCGCACCAACCTGCCGACAGGCCGCCAACCCGCCGCGAGAAGCTCCTCGACCGCGGGCTCGTCAGCCCGAAAAATCCGCACGAACCTGCCCGCATCGAGGCATATCGATCGGAAAAGTCGCGGAAGTATAACAATCAATGTTCATTTATGTCAAATTCCGCTGGTTTTTTGTCGGAAAGAAGTTACGGCTGGCGGCAACTATCCGGAAGAGCCGCTCGCGGGGCGCAGAGGTTTTCTCGGTGCGAGCGGCGTGCGTTTCCCGTTTTAACCCCACCTCAGGAGGTGCGAATCATGTCGAGCGGAATTCGCGGTTTCGCGTTGCTAGGCGCGGTGGCGTTCGGGGCGGTTGGCGGCTCGCTGGCGGCCAGCCTCTACCTGCAAGCGCCGCCGAATCAAACGATCGCGCAAGAACAGGCGACGGCCGCCCGTGCGGCGTTGGCGGCCGCCCCGGACCTGTCCCAGGCATTCAAACTGACCGCCCATGCAGTGCGGCCGTCCGTCGTCAGTATTAGTTCAGTCAAGAAAGTTCGGGTGCTGAATCCGCGACTCCGGCAACGTCCCGGAGTGCCGGGCATGCCCGGGATTCCGGACGAATTGCGTCGGTTCTTCGGGGACGATCCGTTCGAGCGGATGCTTCCGCAGATGCCGCAAACGCCCGAGGACTTCAGCCAAGAGGGACTGGGGAGCGGTGTGATCGTCAGCGCGGACGGCTTGATTCTGACGAACAACCACGTGGTGGCGGGCGCGGACGAAGTGACGGTCACCACGTCGGATTCCCGACAACTGCGGGCCAAGATCGTCGGCACCGATCGTGCCACCGATGTCGCGGTGCTGAAGGTCGACGCGAAGGATCTTGTGGCTGCGCCCCTGGGCAACTCCGACTCCCTGGAGGTTGGCGATTGGGTGATGGCCATCGGCAGCCCACTCGGTTTCAACCAGACCGTCACCGCGGGGATCATCAGCGCGATGGGGCGACAAGTGGGCGTGACGAATGGCGGCTACGAAGACTTTCTCCAGACGGATGCGGCGATCAACCCTGGCAACAGCGGCGGGCCGCTGGTGAATCTCAAGGGCGAAGTGATCGGCATTAACACGGCGATTGCGTCGCGTTCCGGAGGATTCAGCGGAATCGGGTTCGCGATCCCCGTGAACATGGCGCGGTCGGTGATGAACCAAATCCGCGACAACGGCAAAGTCACACGTGGCCGCATCGGCGCGGCGATCCAAGACCTGACGGACGATCTCGCCAAATCGTTCGGCTACAACGGACGCGAAGGGGCGCTCATCGACGACGTGATTCCCGATAGTCCGGCAGCCAAGGCAGGACTCAAAGCGGGCGACATCGTGACGAAGTACCAAGGCAAGCCGGTGAAATCGTCCAGCCAGTTCCGCAACGCGGTGGCGGCGACACCCCCGAATACCAAGGCCGAAGTCGAGATCTTCCGAGATGGAAAGAAACAGACCTTGCCGGTGCAGGTGGGGTTGTTGACCGAAGACGAAATGACTCGCTCGCAACCGGATGGCGGCGATGAGGAAGCGACCGCGGACGCGCTCGGCTTGAGTGTCCAACCGCTCACGCCCGAACTCGCCCGCCAACTCGGTCTGAAGGAAACGCAAACCGGCGTGGTGATCGCGGGCGTGGAGCCGGGGAGCATCGCCGCCCGCGGAGGCTTGAAGCCGGGGGACGCGATCACCAGCGTTGGCGGCCAGGCCGTCGCCAACCTTAAAGAATTCCGCGAAGTGATGGCGAAGCAAAAGGCCAGCGACGGTGTCCGCTTGCAGGTCGTTCGTGAAGGATCGAATCGATTTATCTTCCTCCGGACCGGCTGACCCTTGTCTGGAACACGCAGTGCGGCCCATGGCCCCGAGCGTGCCATGGGCCATCGCATCGAGCCGATATAAAAAACGGTTCCAGCCAGGCTCGGCGATCCCCCGATCGCCGGGCCTGATTCGTTTTGGACTCCGCTTCCACCCGCTGGCGCCGAGCTCGACGAGGGCGTGCGGCGGCATTCGCGGGGCACACCCAACCGAACTCTTGGGGATCGCAAGAGAAAAAATTCGCGTCCGATACGCGGAAGACTTCAGTCTTCCGATTCACCTGGCGCGTGACCGTTGTCACATGGACACGCGGCCTGGGTGGTTGGCTCATCAGGAGAGCGGCACGATCAGCTAGTTTTCGATCAGCTAGTTTTCGATCAGGATGTCGATCAGGATGTCGATCACGCGAATTGAGAACTCGGCGAATCGCCTCTTCGCGCTCTTCGTTTCCTTCGTGGTTGATCTTACTGAGTACTGTGGTCCACGCATGGAGTGGCGAACTTCTGTAGCTGTTTCTTCGACGTCTGCGCTGTGGGAGCGAGAGATTCAGCAACCAAGTCCGCAACTGTCCACGTTTTGAAGAATGACGCCCGCTGAAGTCACGGTTGTCGAATGGGATTTCCGCGAAAACCTGCCAAACGCGTTGTGCTACGTGCGGACTAAGGTGACTCGGGACCAGTGTCGCGGGTCTCGTCGAAGTTCTCCGCCTGCATCAATCGCGGAAAGGTAATCACGCCGCGTCGAGTCTGCCCGGCGCGTCCCCGATTCTCCCCGCCTTCCGCCGCGTTCGCCTTGCCTGGCGCGTTCGCCTTGCCTGGCGCGTTTGCGTGCTCTGGCGCGTTCGCCTTGCCTGTCGCGTTCGCGGCATTCGAAGCAGGAGACGCTGAGGATGGTCGCGCTGGGACGATGCCTGTGACCGCGATGCTCGGCCCCCTGTCGCGCTCATTTACTCGGTTGCCGTCGTCGCGTACGTCCAGTTCGCCGCGCTCCTCAAGTTCGCGGGGCTCGTCCCGTTCGTCGAGTTCGTCCGGATCGTCCGATTCGCCGCGCTCTTCGAGTTCATCGCTTATCTCTCGGTCGCGATCTTGTTGTTGGTCGATATCTTGCTGTAGGTCGCGGTAATGCTGTTCGTCATCGCCGGCGTCTTGGTCGTCGTCGTCGATTCCCGGATCATCGAGTCGGTCGCGAAGCTCGTCGTGCGCATCGTCGTCGTCACTTTCGTCCAGGTGGTTGACACCGAGTCGTCGTGACGTGGACGTGGCCCCGGGACCGTTCAGGGCGACGGAAGGTGGCAGATTGCCAGCCAAGGGCACTCGTGGCGGAACGCCCGCCTCGGGCGCGAACGCTGGAACGACGTCGGCAGTTGGGAACCCGATGTTCGTATCGCCGGCGCCATATCCGCCGAGCGCGTCGGGCACGAATTCATCCAATTCGGACGGCGGCGCGAACGCCACGCCGGGTGGCAGCGTCATCGGCGATATCGCTCGGTTTGGCTCGCGAGTCACCGCAACCGCCGCCGGCGCGGTAGGACGGGACGTGGCGCCGGCCACGGTTGGCACGACTTTGGGGAGCGCCGCCGCCGACGGCCCGGTCGTACCCGTCGCCGACAATACGGAGCCGCTCGAGCCGCTCGGGGAGGTACTGTTCAGTGCGGCACTATTCAGTGCGGTGGCGTTGAGCATACCGGCGCCTGCGGGCGCTGCCGCCGTGGCCGAGTCCGACTGGCGAACTGTGCGACGAGGACCGGTTGGCGCCGCAGCGCTACTGCCGGCCGTAGTGGTTCGCGCCGCTTGTTTTCCGCCATCTCGGCTTGGGCCGTCGCTATCCGCCGCACCGGCGGACGACTCGTTTTGCAGTTGTTCCCATTCATCGACGGTCATCAGCACTTCGCGGGCTTGCGAGCCAGCGTAGGTGCCGACGATGCCGTCCTCGGCCATGAAGTCGATGAGCCGAGCGGCGCGACCGTAGCCGATCCCCAGGGCGCGTTGGAGCAGCGAGCAACTGCCGCGACCCTCGCGGATCACCACATCGACGGCCGACTCGTAGAGTTCGTCGCGTTTCCGCAATTTCTCCATCAGGCCGCCGTCGCCTTCGGTCTCGCTTTCCACCTTCATGTTGACCAGTTCGGACACGAAGTTCTGCTGGCGGCCGCGGCTGCAGCAATCGACGAGCCGCGTGATTTCGTCGTCTCCCAGGTACGTGCCTTGTCCGCGGAGCAGCGTGCTGGTGCCGGGCCAAAGGAACAGCATGTCGCCGTTGCCAAGCAGTTTGTCGGCGCCCATTTCATCGAGCACCACGCGGCTGTCGACTCGGCTGGCAACCTGGAACGAGATCCGGGCCGGCAGGTTCGATTTGATCAAACCGGTGATCACGTCGACGGTTGGCTTTTGGGTAGCGAGGATCAGGTGGATGCCGACCGCGCGGCTTTTCTGGGCCAAGCGGATGATGTGCTGTTCCACTTCCTTGCCGGCGGTCATCATCATGTCGGCGATTTCGTCGGCCACAATGACGATGAACGGCAATTGCTTCGGAATGGACGCCCACGCCGCGTCGTCCTCCGGCTGCAAGCGGCGCCGCAGTTCTTCCTCGCCCAGTTGGTTGAAGTTGCTGATATGGCGGACGCCGGCGCGGGCCAGGAGCGCGTACCGCTCCTCCATCTTTTCCACCCCCCAGGCCAAGATCGCCTCGGCCTTCTTCATGTCCGTGACAACGGGGTGCATGAGGTGGGGCAAGCGGCCGTAACCGCTGAGTTCGACCATCTTCGGGTCGATCATGATCATCCGCACCTCGTCGGGACGGCGCGTCATCAGGATCGACGAGATGATCGCGTTCAGGCACACGCTCTTGCCCGTCCCGGTTCGGCCCGCGATCAGCAAGTGAGGCAGGGTGGACAGGTCGACGGCCAACGGATTGCCCGAGACGTCTTTGCCAAGAAACAGCGGGATCCGCATTTTCTTGATCTTGCCGTTGGTCTCCTCGATCACTTCGCGGAGCCGCACGACCTGCCGTTCCTCGTTGGGCACTTCGATTCCGACGGTGTTTTTCCCGGGTATCGGCGCGACAATCCGAACGCTTGGCACGCGCAACGCGATCGCCAAATCGTCCGCCAGCGCCGTGATCTTGGACAGTCGCAAACCGGCTTCCAGTTCGACTTCGTATTGGGCGATCACAGGACCGGTCTCGATTTCGACGACGCGCACTTGGAAGCCAAAGTCGGCGAACGTCTTCTCAAGGACTTTCGCCTTGCGACGGACCTCCTTTTCCTGGCTCTCCCAATCGACGTCCTCGCCAGCGACAAGCAGATCGATTCCCGGCAACTCGTAGTCGTCCACTACCGGCTCGCGCCCGTCTTCTTGCAGTTCGGCCAACACGGCGGCGCGGGCGTCATGGCTTGACCGCGACTTGAAGTGCGGACCTTGAGCTCCGTTCGCGCCTCCGGAGTTCGCGCCTCCGGAGTTTGTGCCTGGTGAATTTGTGACTGTAAAGTTTGTGACTGTGGAGTTGGCACCGGTCTCCGCTTCGATGTCGCCTTCCCGATCCGCGTTGCGATCGGCGACTCGATCGGCATTGCGGTCGGCGACTCGGCTCGCGTTGCGGCCGGTCCCGGAGGCGTCCGCGTTCGTAGAGGGGCTTCCGCCACCGGCGTTGGCGCTGCGTCCCCGGCTGGTCGCGGGAGCAGTCGCCTTGGCGGTTGCCGGATTCGTGGCCGCATGGCGTCCGCCGCCGCGCCCGGAGCTTGCGGGCGTCGCGGTGTCGTCGTCGTCGAAACCATCCAGTTCGCTGTCTTCGTCGTCCCTCGTAGGGCCGGCGTTCTTGCCTCGGCCTCGGATCGGCAGGATCGACGGGGAGGAGTCGTCGTCGACGCGGAAGTTGCCCGAGCTTGCCGACCTCGACTTTCCTCCAACCGCCGATGCGGACACACTGGCGCCGACAGCGGCGCTCTCCGCGGCGGCTCCAGCCTCCGCGGCAGCCACGGCGGCTCGTTCTTTTTTACTTTTCGTCGGCGCGATGCGAACCGGTGGCGACTTATTGGGGGTGCGTTGCGGGCGACCGGCGTCGACGCGGGTTTCAGCCGTCTCGCGCCGCCGCAGCAGCGGCGCCAAGAAGCCCCCGAGACTCCATCGCAGCATCGCGGGAAACACGTGGTCGGAGCACATCATTAGGCCGCCAACCACAAAGCTGCCCGCGAGCAACAAACTGCCGAACAACGCGAAATGGTGCAGTAGCAAGCCGGCTCCGAGCGCGCCGACATAGCCGCCCGCGCCAACCATGGGGCCGGGAGACCAATCGGGCAGCGTGAGCGCGGCGAGCGTCGAGACGCCCGCCAACGAACCCAGCCAACCGGCGAATCGAAACAGCGGTCCTTCCAGGCTGGCTCGCAAGAACAGAAAACCGCTGAGGACCAAGATCGAGCCGATCGCATAGTAGGCGCCGGCTCCGATCCCCGTGAGCAACAGATCGGCGGCAAGGGCCCCCCAGCGGCCGCACGAGTTGACTATCTCTTCCGGGGCAGGGTACTCAACCTGGTCCGGACGATAGACGGCCGACAGCGGTCCAAGCGACCCGGATACCGGGTCGCTTGGCGAATAGGTCGCCAGCGACACGCCCAGGAAGACACCCGCGCCCAGCAGCGCGACGGCACACAGTTCCCGTTGGAATGGATTCGAGG
Source organism: uncultured Planctomycetaceae bacterium (assembly GCA_903921945.1). GTDB lineage: Bacteria > Planctomycetota > Planctomycetia > Pirellulales > Pirellulaceae > CAIXSC01. The sequence continues at coordinate 3,997 of CAIXSC010000796.1, read as the reverse complement.
CGGCCATGGTGGGTGCCGGGGTTGAAACGGCCGACGGCTATTCCGGGTGTCGGCAATCCGCGGGCCCGCCCTAGCCCAAAACGCCTCCATGATCGCGCATCGGATTATCGACCGAGTTGGCCACACCCACGAGCCAACCAGGAAAACCACCGGTTATGTCGGTCGCAGCGATTTCGCGGCGCGGCCGGGAGATCGGAACCCCAGCGAGGAGAGAGTGCGACAAGCGCTTGGCCGCCGTCGTCCCGAACCGGGCGTTTAGAGATCCAAGGTCAGTCCGCGACCGCGCAGCTCTTCGCACAGTCCCAACAGCGTTTCCACGGACAATTCCTCGGCGCGGGTCTGCGGGCCGAGTTGAAGCTTTTCCATCAAAGCGTCGACGGCCGGCTTGTCGAGCTGATCTTTGAAGGCGCTGAGCAACTCGCTGCGCAGGTACTTGCGGCGGTGGAAGAACATCGACCGCGCGAAGTTGTGGAAGAAGTCGAGATCGGGGATCCGTTCGCGCAGCGCCGCGTTCGGCGTGATCCGGATGATGGCCGAATCGACTTTGGGCCGCGGCCAGAACACCGTGGGAGGCATGATTCGCACAATCTCGATATCGCACTGCGCCTGCATCCAGACACTCAAGGCGCTGTAATCCTTGGTGCGGGGCGGGGCGGCGATCCGCTCGGCGACTTCCTTCTGCACGGTGGCCACCATCGAATGCGGCAGCGGCGTTTCACTCAACAAGTTCGACAACACGGGGGTCGCGATGTTGTACGGCAGGTTCGCCACCAGCTTGAAGCGGGCGTTGGGGATCGCGTCAAAACACTCGCGAACCGCTTCCAACACTCGGGGCTGGAAATGATTCTTGTTCTTCAGAGCGTCCAGCCGCAACATCACCACATTGTCGAATTCGACCAACGCTTCGCTCGCCAGCTGATGCAGTTGCTGGTCCAGTTCAACGGTGACGACGGCCCCGGCTCGTTGGGCCATCATCGCGGTCAAGGAGCCGGTGCCCGTGCCGACTTCGAGCACCACGTCGCACGGTTCCAACTCGGCCGAATTCACCAGGAGTTCAACAAGGTTGAGATCGATCAGGAAGTTTTGGCCGTGGCGAGTGACCGGCCGAATGCCGACCTCCTCGAACCGCTTCATCAAATACGACGCCGTCTGGCGGGGAAACGTCATGTGCCGCGCAATCCTCCGAGCTGCTGTTGGACGTATTTGGCCAACAAATCCGTTTCGATATTCACGGCGTCGCCCACGCGGCGCCCTCCGAGCGTCGTCACCGCGAGCGTGTGCGGGATCAACATCACGTTGAACCGTTCCGCCTCCACGTCGACGATCGTCAAACTAACCCCGTCCACGGCGACACAGCCCTTGGGAACCATTTGCCGCGTGAGCCGCGCTGGCACGCGGAACCAGCAATAAGACCATTCTTGTTCATCGCGCCGTTCGTCGAGCGTCGCGACGGTGTCGATATGGCCGGAGACAAAGTGGCCCCCCAACCGATCGCCGATACGCAGGGACGCTTCGAGATTGACGCGGGATCCCGGCGTGAGACGCCCCAAGTTGGTGAGCGCGAGCGTTTCCGGCCCGACGTCGAAGGCCAGCGTCGCGCCTTGGCGGTCGACGACCGTCAGGCAGCATCCGTTCACGGCGATACTGGCACCCAGGTCGCCGGCGGCCGCGACCGGGCCTGCGTCGACGCGCAGCCGCATGCCGGGCGGCGCATCGACGACCGCTTCCACCGTGCCCAAATGCTCAACGATCCCCGCGAACATCTCCCGTTCTCCTTGCCGCCGTTTTCCCTGACGCCAATCGTAGCCCTCGAACCCCGCTTGTTCCAGCCGCCCGCTGCCGTCCTAGGCAACTTCCCAGCGTTCGCGCACAATACCGCCTTCGCTTTACGCACTGACGACGGCCCGCTGGGCCACTTCGCGGCACGGCCGCCCTTTCCGGAGAATGGTCACTATGAGCTCGATTGCCGGTATTCACGCCCGTCAAATTCTGGACAGCCGCGGCAACCCCACTGTGGAAGTCGATGTCACACTTAGCGACGGCACCCTGGGACGCGCTGCGGTGCCCAGCGGCGCGAGCACTGGCGCCCACGAGGCGTGGGAAATGCGGGACGGAGACAAAGGCGTTTATCTCGGGAAGGGCGTGCTCAAGGCGGTCGACAGCGTCAACAAGACGCTCTCGAAGGAACTCGTCGGTTGGGACTGCCTGGACCAGATCGGCATCGATCAGCGCATGATCGAATTGGACGCGACCGCGAACAAAGGCAACCTCGGCGCCAACGCGATTCTGGGCGTGTCGCTTGCCGTTGCCAAAGCGGCCGCGAACTTCACCCAGCAACCGCTCTATCGATACCTGGGCGGCCCCGGCGCGAACCTGCTGCCGGCGCCAATGATGAATATCGTCAACGGCGGCGCCCACGCCGATAACTCGGTGGACGTCCAGGAATTCATGATCATGCCGCTCGGATTCCAACGCTTCAGCGACGCGTTGCGGGCGGGCTGCGAAATCTTCCACACCCTGAAAAAGGTTTTGAAGGGAAAGAAGCTAAACACGGCGGTCGGCGATGAAGGCGGATTCGCGCCCGATCTCCCGAGCAACCGCGCGGCGCTGGACTTGATCGTCGAGGCGATCGGACAAGCCGGATACAAGCCGGGCGAACAGATCTTCATCGCGCTCGACGTGGCCGCGACCGAGTTCTTCAACTCGGAAACCAAAAAGTACTCGATCGACGGCAAACAACTCGATTCGGCCGGGATGGTCGAGTTCCTCGCCGACTGGGTCGCCAACTACCCGATCTGCTCGATCGAGGACGGCTGCTCGGAAGATGACTGGGCCGGCTGGAAGATGCTGACCGACCGGCTCGGCGGCCGTGTCCAATTGGTCGGGGACGACCTGTTCGTCACCAACACCGAACGATTGCAACGCGGCATCAATGAGGGAATCGCGAACAGCATTCTGATCAAGGTCAATCAAATCGGAACGCTGACGGAAACGATCGCCGCCATTCAACTGGCTCATCGCAACGGCTATACGAGCATCTCCAGCCATCGCAGCGGTGAAACCGAGGATTCGTTCATCGCCGACCTGGCGGTGGCGCTCGGTACCGGCCAGATCAAGACCGGGTCGGCTTCGCGCAGCGACCGCATGGCCAAGTACAACCAGTTGCTGCGGATAGAAGAGTCGCTGGACTCGGGAGCGCTCTACGGCGGCCCGCTGTTCAAGAAGCGGAAGTAATCCGGTTTCCGCAGCGAGCGATCCACGTTCGCGTGCAGGAACGAATTCTCGATGGCGAGCAGGTTCAACTTGGCCTGCTCGCTCGCAACGCGGCTCCTCGACCGACAGGTTTGTGTGGAGTCCGGGTGGTCCAGGCACTCCGGAGAGAAACGCGCATCCGGGCTCATCGGCTCTGCTCTGACTCTGGCTCTGGCAGTAACTCTGGCTCTGACTCTGGTCTATCCCGGTGGGTAGCCACGTTATCAGGGTGTAAAAAACACTCAGCTGGGATGATGGACACAGGGCCTGTGTGGTTTGCGCGTGTGTCGAGTTGTTCGCGCCCATGATCGCGAGCGCCATCCTGGCGGAGGGGCAATTCTAGTCTTCATTCTTCTGTGGCCTCGGACAAGCGCCAACCAAAGTCCGGGCTCGGCCCCGCGGGCGGCGATGCGATCGCCTCGAAGAACGGGATCGGAGCCAGGGCGGTCGATCGTGCTTCGGCAGCGTAGAATACGGTCATGACGACTCCCATTCGACCGCCACTTACCGATTCTCCATGGTTTTGGCTGTACGTCTTCGCGACCGCCGGCGTCCTCTCCCTGATGTTGATCGGGCCCAAATTCGGCGCCCGTCAATCCCAGTTGGATCGGCAGTTTGAAGGCCGTCGCCACATCACCCAGTTGCCGGCTGACACTCCTGGCCAGCGACCTTACTCGTCGCCGGTCGCGCGGGAACTCAGCCTTCGACCGCTTTACGCGATCCTAACAGTGGCCGTGTTTGGCGG
>CAIXSC010000795.1 GCA_903921945.1 uncultured Planctomycetaceae bacterium | reverse complement strand
ACAACAGCCGAAATCGCGACAAAAAGCGAGCTTGACGGTCCGGGGGAAATCGCGACAATCCGCCACCAACTTGAGGGCCAGGAGGGTCCTCGGGCCGGCCGCGACAGACCGTGAAGGCTGCCGCGAACAACTCGATCCGTTCCGCTTGTTCTAAGGCAAGGAGGCCGACGAACATGCCACCGCTATTCGAACGCGCTCAAGCCGTCAGTTTGCGCGGCCTGTTTCCCCAGGCTCGCTTCCTCGGCGGAGCCGACATTCAAGTCTCGTCTTGCGCCACCGATGCGACCATGTGCCAACCCGGCGACCTGTTCGTCGCCATGGCCGAAACCGATCGCGACGGCCACGAAGAGGTCGCCGAGGCGGTACGGCGCGGGGCTGCGGGCGTGCTGGCGGAACGGCTGGTCGTCGCCCCGGTTCCTACCTGTCTCGTCGGCGACACGCGGGTCGCTCATGGACAACTTTGCCACGCTTTGTCGGGACATCCGGGCCGCGAGTTGCGGTTGGCGGGCATCGCTGGCACTCATGGCAAGACTGTCACCTCGCACCTGCTGGCCTCGATTCTCCGTCAAAGCAATCTCGATGTCGGCGTGATCAGCAGCCTATCGGCCGTCGCGCCGCTTTCTCCATCCGCCGACGACGCGACGCCGAACGCTCCGCAATTGGCCGACTCGCTTCGCCGCATGACGCTCACGGGCCAGTCGCACGCGATCATCGAAATGAGCGCGGCCGGATTGGCGACTCGCCGCGTGGCCGGCTTGGGACTGGACGCGGCGATCTTGACGAACATCCGCCGCGATCCGTCGGATGCGAACCCTTCGTTGGTGCGCCACCGACGCGTGCAAGCCCGCCTGTTCGAACAACTCAATCCGAACGGTTTCGCCGTGCTGAACGTCGACGACGCGGCCAGCCAACCGCTGCTCGACAAGTTGAAGCATCCCGTCTTCACCATCGGCATGCGGAACGACGCGGAATTGTCCGCGCGGGTTTTGGATCGGCAGTCGTTCGAGCAAACTTTTTTGATGGAGGCGGGGCCGGAAGCGTTGCCGGTGCGAACGGCGATGATCGGCGACCATCACATCTACAACTGCTTGGCGGCCGCCGCCGTCGCGCTCACCTGGGGCATCGATCTCGACACGATTGTCCGCGGGATCGAAGCGGTCACTAAACTTCCCGGACGGCTGGAGCGGATCGATTGCGGCCAGCCGTTCCAAGTTTATGTCGACGCCGCCCGCGCGCCCGATTCGCTTACCGCCGCTCTGAAAACGGTTCGTCAAGTCACCCGGGGCCGCGTCATTTGCGTGCTCGGCACGCAGGGCGAACGCTGCCCGGGGATCCGACCGCAGTTGGGGCGGGTTGTCGAGCGGCTCGCGCATGTGCGAGTGCTCACAAGCGACAATCCGCGTCATGAAGCGCCGCTGGAGACCGTCCACGGTTTGCTCGATGGATTCCAACGTCCGCAGGACGCGCTCATCCGGCCCGACCGGATGGCCGCCATCGAATGGGCCTTGGAGCAAGCGAGGCCGGGCGATTCCGTGGTCATCGCCGGCAAGGGCGAAGGCAAGGTGCAAGAAATCGGCGGACAGCGGCTGGCCTGGGATGATCGCCGCATCGCCCGCGATTGGCTGTACGCGGCGGCCCGCGCCGAGTCGCAAACTTCCACGAATCTGGCGTCGGGAATACCGGCGTTGAAGATCTTCGGTTAACCGTCGTTCCGCGTTTTCGCTCCCAACGATCCGTCGCACAAGTTGAAAGGATGTTCCGCCGTTCGTGGCCGGTTTTGCGGGAAACCGGCACGCCCCCCCTCCTGGGACGAAGCTCTCCCTTGTCGGTTTGCGGTTTCTGGGTCAATCGCGCTGGCAAACGCTTCACGGCGGGACTGAAACCGCGCGTCGGAGTGAATCCGCAAGGATCGCTCCGACGCGCGGAATTTTTTTCAACGTGGCCCAAGGGCCATGTCCAAGGTGCTTCGCCCGCCACCGCTGCTTATCCCAATCGCGGCGCAATCCAGATCAGCGGACGTCCGGCCTCGTCGATTCGCAATTCCCAGCGCAGCTTGGCTTGGCTGGTGGCGCGGTCGAGCACTTTGCTATAGAAAGTCTTGCCTTTGTCGATTCGCACGACCGCCTTCGTTGGGTCGATTTCGTGCCGCGCGAGACCGTTGTAGTCGTACAGCACAGGCAGTTTGAGACGCGGCTTCAGAGCCTCGATCACGTCGGCGAACGGAGTGTCGGCGATTTCCACGTCGAGGAATTTCAAGAGCGAAGGCGCGAGTTCGCCAAGCGTTTTGTTGGGTGGCCAACCAACCGGCCAGACGGCATCCTTGCCCTGACCGCGGGCCAGGACGAGACCGAGCTTGACGGTGTTGGCTTCGACACGGGGCGTGATCGCGACGCCAAGCGGCCGGCAGACGGCGGCCAACGCCGTGCCAGCCGAAACGCCACGCAGGTCATCCAAAACGGGTTCGTCCTGGGCAAACGCCTCGCGAACACCGGGCGCGGCAGGCATATCGATCGCCACCAATTCACGAATCGCCCGCGCGACATCCGCAGGCCGCCGCCCCTTCGTTTCGAACGTGATTGGCGGCTCGAGCGCTTGATACAGCTTCACAAGCTGATCCACGGTCAGGCCGTAGGGAATCGGCTTTCCGTCAGCATCCAAACGCGAGTTGGGCGAGCCAGCCGGACCGGCGGGACGCTCGCCCGCTCGCACCTTTTCCAACCACGCTTGGAATCGTCGATGCTCCGCGACCGTGAACCGGCCGCCTGGAACGATCAGCGTGCCCGAGGCGGTAATGACACCGAGCACTTTGATTCGGCCCGTGCCCGTATCGCGAGTCTCGGGCTGTTCATCCCCCCGCAGCGACCGGATGCGCAGCGACTCGACGGGCGCGTCTTTGAGCGCTTGCAGCCATTGCTGAGCGGTGGAGGGTGGCGCGCCGTTTTCCGTCACCAACTCCAATTCGACGGTCGCGCGTCCCGCTTGTTCCGCGGCCGCGGCCATGCGGGGATGCGCGTCCAAGGAACCATTCCACAAAGGCGGCCATGAGCGCGTCGCGAACCACTCGCAGGTCACGGTTCCCAACACAGCAGTCGCCACGATCCGCCCGCCGTCGCGGATGCAGCCGATCAGCCACTCACGGCGGCGCGGTTCGCGGGACATGGCGGACGATCCTTCGTTCGGAGTGGCCGGGCCTATTTGGGACCATCAAACAGCTTGCTGATCGACTGGTCTTGGTGGATCCGCTTGATCGCTTCCGCGAGCAGGGGCGCGACCGACAGGACTTTGATCTTCGACAAGCTGCGATCCGGGCTAAGCGGAATGCTGTCAGTGATCGTCACGGAATCGACCGGAGCGGCGGCGATCCGTTCGATCGCCGGTCCACAGAAGACGCCATGGGAAGCGGCCACATGAATCTCGCGGGCTCCCGCCTCGTGGACGAACTGAGCGGCGCCGCAGATCGAGCCGGCCGTGGTGATCATGTCGTCGAACATCACGGCGATGCGACCGGCGACCGATTCGCCGATGATATTTTCCTGCCGCGTCTCCAAGGCGTTGCTGCGGCGTTTGTCGACAATCGCGAGATGTCCGCCCAACCGCCGGGAATGATTGACGGCCCGCTTGATGCTGCCCGCGTCGGGGCTCACGATCACCACCTCGTCCTCGGGCCAATGCATCTGAAGAAAGTGGGCGTTCAGCACCGGGGCCGCGTACAGGTGATCGACCGGGATGTCAAAGAACCCCTGCAATTGCTGAGCATGCAAATCCATCGTGAGCACGCGGTCGGCGCCGGAGCGGGTAATCAGATTGGCGACCAGCTTCGCCGTGATCGGCACACGGCCCTCGTCTTTGCGATCCTGCCGGGCGTACCCGAAGTAGGGAATCACGGCGGTCACGCGGTTTGCGCTGGCGCGTTTGCAGCTGTCGATCAGGATTAACAGCTCCATCAGATTGTCGTTCACCGGCGGACACGTCGGCTGCACGAGGAACACGTCGCGACCGCGCACGTCGTCCTCGATCTTGCAGTAATTCTCGCCGTCGGGAAACTTTCCCAACGCGACGTTGCCAAGCTGCAGGTTGAGCGATTTGCAGATCGCCTGCGCCAGCGGGACATTGGCTTGGCCACTGAAGATCTTGAGTTCACGCATCGAGCGGTTCCGATCAAGGCGTCGCGGGGAACGCCGAATGGGGAGGGGCCAACCGGCGCAATTCGGCTTCCGCCAAAGCGAGCTCCTCAGGGGTGTTGACACTCAACGCTTCGCAAGGACGCAATACGGGCAGCGCTTCGACCCGTTCGCCACGACGCAACAAGATAGCCGGACAATCGGTCAAGTAATACTCGCGCTGGCGGTTCTCATTGCGCAGCAGATCGAGGGCGATTACCAACTGCGCGGCGTCGAAGACGTAGGTGCTCATGTTCACTTCGGTCACCAGACGCTGCTCGTCGGTCGCATCCCGCTCTTCCACAATCGCTTGAAAGCGGCCGGCGGCATCGCGGACGATGCGTCCCAAGCCGGCGGGATTCGTTTTGTGGAGCGTTCCCAGTAAACAACCCGAAGGCGTCTGGTGAAAGGCGTCAAGCAGCTCGCGGATCGAGTCGGCCTGGATCAGCGGCGAGTCGCCCGCGACGACCACCACGGGCCCCGAGAAAGCTTCGAGCCGCTGGCGGCACATCTTCACCGCATGGCCCGTCCCCAGACGCTCGGACTGCTCCACGCATTCGACGCCCCGCCGCTCCGACACCGCCGCCCGCACCAAGTCGCCGCGATAGCCGACCACCACGATGGTGCGAGTCACCCCGGCTTCGGCCAGCGCGTCGAGCACGTAGTCGATCAGCGGGCGGCCGTTGGCGCGACACAGCACCTTCGGCAGATCGGTCCGCATACGCGTGCCCATTCCGGCCGCCAACACAATCCCCAAGGTCTCCTTCATCGTCCCTCCCCGGTGGCGGATGCCGCCGGCATCGACCAGTCGCGAATCGCGCTCGGCCCAACTTTGGCCAACGGCGAATACGCCGGATGGCGCGATACCTTGTAGGGACTGTTGCGGGCCGCGTTGTAGCAACAGATGATCGACCACCGCGGTTCATCGGACCGGTTTTGGTCGCTCCGATGCAGCAAGTTGCCGTCGAAAAACAAAGCATCGCCGGGCTCGGCTTCGATGTAGAGCAATTCAAGCCGCTCGAGGGCCGCTTGGACCCGCTCGGCGTCGGCCCCGGTCTGCTCGCCCGTGCGCGCGTGATCGATGCGCCCCAGATGGTGCGAACCGCGGAGCACCTGCAGGCAACCGTTCGCTCGGTTCGCTCGCGACACGGCGATCAAGCAACTGGCGAGCAACGGGTACAGACAGCCGTTGTGGTACCAGTAGCCGTAATCCTGATGCCACTCCCAGGCACCGCCCGTTCGCGGCTCCTTGAGCATCATTTTCGTGTGCCAGTGGTAAACCTCGCCGCCTAGCGCTTGCTCCATCCGGTCGACGATTCGCGGCGATCGGGAAAACATCGAATAGAGATTGTCGGACGTTTCGTTCCACAGCGCGAGCTTCGTCTCCAAACCGGTGGAATCTTTGCGGCCATAAAGACTGTCGCGAAAACTCGGATCCTCGGCGGCGAAACGCAGCAGCTTGTCGACCTCGTCGCGAGCGAACAGTTCGCGGCACAGCAAGAAGCCGTCCTGCTGGTACTGCGACAATTCCTGCTCAGTGAACCGATGACCGGACATGGTGGGAAGGCTCCAGGGCGAATGGCTGGGTGATTCTGGCCGAGTCTGCCGGTCCACGGCAAGGCCCTTGACGCACCGGAGAGCAGCCAGCGCCCGCTCGCTTCGAGCCGCGGCGGCTGGTTGCATTTTGCGGAAGGCTCGGGTAATTAGGACCGGATGCGCGACGCGTCCCCCCGACGCGAACGGCCGTTTGATTCGTGTGGTCGCCCGAAAAGCGGGAGGACGGCACGGCAAGCGACGCTTCATGGTCCCCTTGTTGATCCCCGATTCGAAGTCCCGGACGGAGACGAGGTGCGTTATGAACCAGACGGAACAGACGCCCGCAGCAGGTCCGAAACGCGTGCTGTTGGTCGACGATGACGCGGAAATCGTCGAGGCGATGAAGTACGCGCTCGAAGCCAAGGGCTATGAGGTGCTTGTGGCACGCGATGGCAATCAGGGGTTGGCGATGGCGGAAACGGAAAATCCCGACCTGCTCATCCTGGACATGATGATGCCCAAACGCAGCGGCTTTCTGGTCCTGGAAAAACTGCGGCGTTCCCGGCCGGTGCCTATGCGGATCATCATGATCACGGCGAACGAGGGAAGCCGTCACAAGGCGTACGCCGAGCTGCTGGGGATCGACGACTACATCCGCAAGCCGTTCGCGATCGACCGGTTGCTCGAAAGCGCCGCCCGGTTGCTCGGAACGTAACCGGCCGAGTTGCTTTCGAAAAAACAAGCCATCTCCACTCCTCTGTCGGACCAACCCACTTTCTGGAAGTGGCGATTGTAGGGGTTGCAGCGATTTAAACGCCGCCGACTGAACTCAACGACAAAAACGCCATATCTGCCATGGTAATTTATTCGAAATTCCTATTCCCGACCAACTAACCTCGAAGGCGTGGATTCCGTCAATGACTTGTGCGGCGGCCGGTTGTGACGGGGTAGCTGCGAGGCGTAACTCGCTGCGTGGATTGAGTTTTTGGCATCGGGAGTGAAAGTATGAAGGTTTTGGGAACTCTATGGAGTGATGATCGCGGTTTCGTGGTTTCCTCGGAATTGGTGCTGATCGCCACCGTGGTGGTGATCGGACTGCTCACCGGCTTGGCGGCGGTGCGCGATGCTTTGATCAGCGAGTTGTCCGACGTGGCGGGCGCCATCCAGGACATCAACGAGAGCTACTCGATT
>CAIXSC010000794.1 GCA_903921945.1 uncultured Planctomycetaceae bacterium | reverse complement strand
GCGGAAGGCCCCGCTGGCGATCTCATCCGGCGTGTACGACCAGCCCAAGATGTCGAAAATCGGAACCGGGCCGTTCCAGCCACCGAAGAACAACACCGCCGCCAAACCACTGACCGTGTACATCGAACCGTACTCGGCCATAAAGAAGAAGCTCCACCGCAACCCCGAGTATTCCGTGTGGAAACCGGCGACGAGTTCGCTTTCCGCTTCCGCCAAGTCGAACGGGGCGCGATTCACGCTGGCCGTGGCACAGGTGAAATAGACCCAGAAAACGATGAACGTGAACGGGTCATGGAAAACCAGCCAGTTCGTGAACCATCCGGCCTGCATGTTGCCGATCGTCACCATGTTCATCGTGCCGCAGAGCAACACGGGAATCATGACGCACAGGCCCACCGGAACTTCATAGCTGACGACCTGGGCCGCTTCGCGCATGCCGCCGAACAGCGACCACTTCGAACCCGACGCGTAACCGGCCAAAATGACGCCGAAAACTTCGAGGCCCATGACCGCGATGACGAAAAAGACGGCCACATTGATGTTCTGGCCAACCCAGCCGTTGGAAAACGGCAGGGCGAGATACGCCGCGAAGCTGGCGGCGAAGCTGACGTACGGTGCCGCCTTGAACAACATCCGATCGGCGCCCGTGGGCGTCACGTCTTCTTTAGCGATCAGTTTGATGCCGTCCGCAAGCGTCTGGAGCCATCCGAACTTGCCGCCGACCCGCGTCGGACCGAGACGGTCCTGGATACGCCCGGCGATCTTGCGTTCCATCCAGATGAAGAGCAACGCGCCGACCGCCACCACGTGGAAGTACAACACGCAATGGACGAGCGCCGCCACCGAGTACCCTACCCAGTGGGACCGTCCAAACAGCAATTGATTGAGGAAATCCGCCACGGAGCACCTGCCGGCCGGGAAAAAACAGCGAGTTTGGGCAGCCCCGAAACTTCGTGAAATATGGCACAAGCCCCGATGGGGCGAAAGTCCCCCGTCGGTGAAAACTGGCACCGGCACGCGGTAACCATGTCTTCCGCTACAATCCGGCGACAAGCCGAACGGCTACCTCTCTCAACCGTCCAGCATTCTGGCCGCCGATGGCGAATGCTGGCGCGGTGACTGCGTGAATCTTGCGTTCCACTCGAGACTTCGGGAGATTGCGCTGATGAAATTCTGGTCGTCACCACCACTTCGAACGTGTTCCAGCGAACCTGCGGCCGGCCGTTGCCCCGCATCGACTGGCTATTCTATTTCCCCTGCGCGTGATCGCAACCAACGCACGGTCGGCAGCCGGGTCGCCGGTTGGCGGCGAGCCGTCTGCCTCGTTGCGGTAGGTATAGGGACGCTGGCCGGTGGCGGCGAGTGCATCCTCGATACGGCGGTTCGTTCGGCCCACGCGTTGGGGTCGTTCCTCTCGCTGCCGCTCGCGGGCAGTCCGCAGTGTTCGCGATCGGGAACGCTCGCGGCGGCTGAGCGTCGAACGGCTTGGTCAACGTCCCGAGTGGCCGGCACGCCGCAGGCGCCAGAACCGTATCGGATCGAGCCGGCGTTCCCGGCGCTGGCGTTCCAAAAGCCGACAAGCGTCGAGGAATTGCCGGGCGGCCAGCGAATGCTGGTCACGGAGATGAGCGGCAAGGTCTACACGTTCGCCAAGGACCGGAAGGTGGCCGGCGCCGAAGTGGTGCTCGACCTCGCCAAGCGGCTGCCGGCGGATTTGGCGGGACGCAATGTCTCGCTATTCGATGCCGAGCCGCACCCGGCGTTTGCGGAGAACGGCCACGTTTTCGTATGTTACGTCCATCCGGGCAACGGCGGCCATACGCGGGTCTCGCGGTTTACGCTTGACCGCCAAGCCCCGCACCAAGCGGTGGCCGACAGCGAGCGCGTCATCATTACATGGCCATCGGGTGGTCATAATGCCGGTTGCTTGGAATTCAACAGGGACGGCTACCTGTACATTTCCACCGGCGACGGCTCGGGGCCGAACCCGCCTGACGGACTGACGACCGGCCAGACGGTGGACGATCTTTTGGGTGCTGTGCTGCGATTGGATGTGGATCGAGGAACCGTCGAGCAGCCATACGCGATTCCATCCGACAACCCATTCGTGGATCGGCCGGGAGCGCGGCCGGAGATTTGGTCCTACGGACTGAGGAACCCGTGGAAGTTCGGCGTCGATCCCCAGAGCGGCGATGTGTTCGTCGCGGACAACGGCTGGGAATCGTGGGAGATGATTCACAAGCTGAGTCGCGGGAGCAACTGCGGCTGGCCGGTGATGGAAGGCCGGGCGGCGTTGCGTTCCGAAGTGCCGGTCGGTCCGACGCCGATCGTTCCGCCTGTGAAAGACCATCCGCACACCGAGGCCAACTCGGTGATCGGCGGCCCCGTGTACCGCGGCGCCAAGCTGCCGAAGCTCAACGGATCGTTCGTCTACGGCGACTACATCACGGGTACGATTTGGGAAATTCACGCCGATCAAGACAAGTCCTATTCGTACACAACGCTGCTCGATACCGACTTGCGAATCGTCGGGTTCACGCAGACGACGGCGGGCGAGCTGTTCGTGCTGGACTACGACTTCACGGGCCAGATCTACGAGTTGCTACCGCAGGACCGGGAAGATTTGTCGGCGAAGTTTCCACGGCGGCTGAGCGACACCGGGCTGTTCCAATCGGTGGAACGGCTTGAGCCGGCCCCAGGGGTGGTTCCGTACGCGGTGAAGTCCGAGCGATGGACCGACGGCGCGGAGGCTCAACGGTGGATCGCGATTCCCGGTTCGGGGCAGGTCAAGCTGGCCACCCAAGTCGGAGCAGCCTCGGAATTCCCTGAGGGCACGGTGCTGGTCAAGCAACTGACGATGCCCGCCGCCACCGGCCGGCCGGCGGTGCGGTTGGAAACGCAACTGCTGCACCTCGATCACGGCGTGTGGCGTCCGTATAGCTATCTCTGGGACGAGTCGGGACGCGACGCCACGCTGGTCGACGCGGCCGGCGCCAGCCGACCGCTGAAGCTGGAAGGCGCGGCGCTCGACCGCACGTGGCATGTGAACGCGGTCAATGAATGCAAATTGTGCCACAACGCGGGACCGAAGTTCGTGCTCGGCTTCACTCTCGCGCAGCTCGACAGGCCCATCGCCAGCGGTGCGGCCATCGCGGGCGGCACAGCGGCGGTTGAAGGTCGCACGGCGGCTGTTGCCGGTCGCACGGCGGCGGGAACCGGTGCGGGAGCAGCGGCGGGCGCGTCGTCGCAACTTGATCTGCTCGCGGCCCAAGGGGTGATCGCCGAGCGGCCGGTGGTGGCGGCGAACGACCCGAGCATTCTGGTCGATCCGCATGACGCGTCACAGCCGCTGGAGTCGCGGGCCCGATCGTATCTCCATGCCAACTGCGCGATGTGCCACCATCCGGGCGGCAATGCGATCGTGTCGTTTTATCTGCGGCGCGACTTGCCGTTCGCCCAATTGAATACGAACAAGGGCACCGGTATCGGCACGTTCGGGATGAAAGACGCGAAGCTGATTGTCCCCGGCGACCCGTATCGCAGCGTGCTGATGTACCGCATGTCGAAGTTGGGCTACGCGCGAATGCCGTACATCGGTTCGCGAATGGTCGATAGCCGCGGCGTGCGGCTCGTGGAAACATGGATTCGGTCGTTGGCCCCGGCGGCGAACGCGGCTCTGTCGGCGCCCGCCACTCCAGGCTCCCCGCTGGCCAAACATCTCGAGAGTTTGGCGGCGGTCGCGGCGACAGACGGCAGCGAACCGGTCATCCGCGACGCGGTTCAATCCACGGAAGGCGCGTTGGCGCTAACCGGGTTGATGCATGCGGGCCGACTGGATGCTGGCGAGTTCGCGGCGGCGGTCGCGGCGGGCTCGGCGGCCCCTGGCGATGTTCGCGGGCTGTTCGAAACATTCGTTCCCGAGTCGCAACGACGCGCCACCCTGGGACCAAGTTTCGATCCGCAAACGGTGCTCGCCCGCACCGGCAACCTCGATCGCGGCAAGCTGATCTTCTTCAGCGACGGCGCCCGTTGCCGGAACTGCCACGAACTGGACGATCGCGCGAAATCGCTCGGACCCACACTTCGCGAAATCGCCAAAAAGTATCCCGATCCGGCCGAGATGATGCGGCATGTGGCCCAGCCATCGCTCAAGATCGATGACGCCTTCGCGGCCTACACCGCGGTCACGGACGACGGTCGCGTGCTGCAAGGGTTGATCGCCGAGCAATCCGATCGGGAAGTGGTGCTGAAAACCCTGGAACGCCAGGTGATTCGGTTGCCACGCGCGAGCATCGAAGAGCTGCGTCGGGGCGACAAGTCGTTGATGCCGGATCGAGTGCTGAGCGACCTGACCGCTCAGGAAGCGGCCGACCTGCTGGTCTACATCCGGTCGCTCGCCGACAGTTCGAGCAAGTAACTCGCTCGGGTTGGCTTCGGGCTCGGGTTCAAGTTCCAACGCCGACTCGGATTCCTACACGAGTCGATGGATCGAATGGGAAGTGCGGCACCGCTTGCGTGCCGCCGACAGGGGGGCGTCGACAGGGGGCGTCGGCGCGAGCCGGTATCGTTACCACTCGGGCCGGCGGAGAATCTCGCCCAGCAAGAAAGCGGCGCGAAGATTTTCCGGCGAGCGCAAGAGCGCGGTCACATCCTTGGCGATGCCGCTTGCCGCCACCGTTGTCGCCGTGGGCGGAGCGGCCGAGGCGGTTCCCAGCGGTCGGCCGGCCAGCGTTCCTCGCGGGCCTTGGCCGAACAGTTCGCGCTGATGCGCATCCAAGTTGTCGTCGGCGAGCGCAACTTCTTCGGCGAAATGATCGGCCCGCGACGTAACGCGTTTCGGATCCAAATACTGTTCGACGTGCGCGGCGACATCGTCACCGGTTACCGGTTCCGCCTCCACCAGCATCGATTCCGGATCGCTCGCCCCGTAACTTGACGGCCCCGTGCCCGGCCCCGTACTCGGCCTCTTAATCGGCCCTGCACTCGAAGGGCCAAAACCGTCCCGGCCTCGAGCGGGCTGGCCGTCACCTTGTCGGTCAGGAAAGCGGCGTTCAGGACGCGGCCGCTCGGTACCTGGCGGCCGCAAATCCCACGGGCTCGAATGGGGTGCCTGTGCTGCCCCCCATGGATCCGTACTGGCGGGGCGAGGCCCCCGTTGATCGGGCCCTCTTTCACCAGGACTGGGTTGGCCGGAACCGCGTTGGCCGGAACTGCTTTGACCAGGTCCGCGTTGGCCGGCACCGCGTTGACCGGCACCGGGTTGACCGGCGCCGGGTGGCGTTTTACCGCCGCCCGGCACCTGCGGGTTCAGGAATGATTCGAGGAGTTTGCCGAGCAGTTCGCCAAGATCTTCACCGGCCATGGGAACTCCGTCCTGTGTTGAGTGGCTGGGAAGCTAGTTGCGGGCGGCGGGCGGGCTGCTTGAACCGGCGATCGCCCGTCGCATGTCGGTGTCGGCCTGGACGTTTCGCAGTTTGTAGTAGTCGAAGATGCCGAGTTTCCCCGAGCGGAACGCTTCGGCCATCGCCTTCGGAATATCGGCTTCGGCCTCGACCAGTTGGGCCCGGCTCTCTTCGATTTTCGCGGTCATTTCCTGTTCTGCCGCGACCGCCATGGCGCGACGGCCTTCCGCGCGAGCACGGGCGACACGCGTGTCGGCTTCGGCTTGGTCCGCGTCCAGCTTGGCGCCAATATTCTGTCCCACATCAATGCTGGCGATGTCGATCGAGACAATCTCGAAGGCGGTTTGGGAGTCGAGCCGCCGGGCGAGCACGGTCTTCGAGATCAGATCGGGGTTTTCCAGCACCGCCTTGTGGCTTTCCGCCGAGCCAATCGCGCTGACAATCCCTTCGCCCACGCGCGCCACAATCGTCTCTTCCGTGGCGCCGCCGATCAACTGTTGCAGATTCGCTCGGACTGTGACCCGCGCGGTCACCTTCAGTTCGATGCCGTTCTTGGCGACCGCCGACAGCTTCGCCTGCGGGCCGCCACGGGCCGGGCAGTCAATCACTTTGGGATACACGCTGGTTTGCACCGCCTCGAGGACATTGCGGCCCGCGAGATCGATCGCGGTCGCCTCGCGAAACGACAGCCGGATCGTTTTCGCTTTTCGAGCGGCGATCAACGCGCGAATGACCAGCGGAACATTGCCGCGGGCCAAATAGTGCGCTTCCAGCGCTTTCGTGGTCAATTCGCGATCGTCCGACAAACCGGCGGTGACCGCCATGATCTTGCCGCGGACGATGGTCCGCGTATCGACTTTGCGGAATGTCATGCCGAGCAAATCGAGGATCGAAATGCCGGCCCCCGTCAACAACGATTGGATCCACAGCCGGAAATAGCTGGCGAAGATCCAGAGGAAAATCATGAAACCGATCAACAACCCGACGGCGATCAGCAGGCTGACCTGCATCGTCAGCTCGCCCTGGGGTTGCTCGGCCAGGACAAACGCGTCAAGAACGGAAAGATCCCGCATAGCATCTGCCTCAAGTGCGATTGGTGTGGTCCAGCGGTTCTAGGCCCAACGCCTCCAACGAACTCGTTAGGATATCCTCGCCAGTGGCGGGCGGCGAGCCTCCAGCCTGGGTGGTTGGTTCCGCGCGCACTTCCAGCCGGTTCAGGTCGACGCCCACAATCCGCAGCCGCTGGCCAGGCTCGACCGGCTGGCCCACACTGACCGCGTCGTACGTCCGCCCGTCGACCTCCACGACGCCGCTCGGCAACATTTTCGTTTTCGCCATCGCCGCCATCCCGATCATGCTTCGCAGTTCATAGCGCGGATCATTCTCCGGGAGCACCTCGTCGGGATTGTCGGGCGGCGTGTTGAGCACTTGTTGGCCGATCGGAGTATCGGGCCACCACCGCACCGCCGACACGAACAGCAGCGGCACCACCACCAGCACCACCGCGGTCATCGCCACGCCCGTGACGCGGCTCGACAGAAAGGCGCAGACCAGCGAACCGATGATCGCCAATCCCGCGATGGTCGCGAGCAGGCCGCTGGAAGGAAGAAAGAACTCCGCCGCGATGACGCTAATTCCCAACAGCAGCAAGAGGACCGACCAGACCCAGAGTTCCATAAACGGACTCCTGAGGACCTAAGCGCACCAATTCGGGAGAGGTTCCTGAAACACCGTGGGCGACACAGCGCCTTGCAATGCGGCGATCGATTGCTCGGCCGACCCCACCGATGCGGCCGACCCGTGCAACTCCAGCGTTAAGTCATAGGTAACGGACGCGCCGGGAGCAAGCTTGGCGACTCGACCGTGCCGTCCCTCGAAACTTCGCGGGTTGGGATAGTTGGTGCCCGGCTCGAGTCCCGTCACGCTGCCGTCCCGGGACGCGGCCGTGTTTTTCCAAAGCGTGTAACAGGGCAACTGGCGCACGTCATGCGTCAAGCTGGCGCCACGATCACCCGCCGCGTTGCGCAGCAGCGAGCGGGTTTGGCCCTGAGCGTCGGCCAGCAACTCGACGAAGAATACCTCTTCGGCGTATCCGGCGGTCGGCGCCGCGTAACGATCCCAGCTCGCCAGCCCCTGCGCCGCATGCGGGTTTCGCGGCACGACAGCCTTCACGGGCGCGACAAACCGGGCGCCCGCATCCAGCAGCGGCTCGCCGAAGTTCACGTGATACAGCAGTTGCGCCTCGGCCGGACTCTCCGACAAATTCTCCACCACATCCCGGATCCGCAACACGGGCTCGCCGACGCGCGTCGACACGGTGGATGTCAGCCGCAATTTCAAAAAGTGAAACCGTGTCTCTTCGACCACCCCGGTCACCGCGATCTCGCCCGTCTCGCCATCGACACTGACATGGACCGACCGAGCCGGCTTGTTGGCGATCCGGCCGTGCAGCGGATACTTCAGCCTACCGGTCTCCGGTTCGAATTCGGGCGCGCCGTTGCTCTCCAGACCGCAACGCACGAGCAATTCGTCGAAACCGTCGAGCCATCCCAGGCCGCCGGGCTCCATCAGCGGAACGAAGCTCGGATGGACCGGCCCGCGCACCGGCGACCGCCAGCCGTACTCGGCGCCGCCCAACCACGCTTTCCACAGCCCCATGCCGCGCGTGGGAAGAATGTCGACGGCCAGCAATCCGTTGTTCACTCGCACAACGTCGACGCCATCCGACAGACCGCCGCGAAGCCGTCGTTTGGAAACTTCATAGCCGGCCGCGCGACCGCCGATGTCAGCCGGCCCCAGCGTCGCCGATTCCACAAACAAACCGGTGTCCACGTCGGTCCACACCACGCGCGTCGCCGCCATCGCTCACTCCCCGTTTTTCCCGCCGCCACTCGCCCGTGGCTAATCGCTCTTTGCTACTTGCCCGTTGCAGGCTGAATTATAGCAACGCCAGCGGATCGCGGCGTTCTTCGAGGGTGCCGCGAGTGACCCCGACCCGGTTGAGCGCCTG
>CAIXSC010000793.1 GCA_903921945.1 uncultured Planctomycetaceae bacterium | reverse complement strand
TGGTTGCGTTTCGGACTCGACGGGACTCGGTGGTCGGATGCGGTCGAGACCATTGCTCGACGTTTCCGATGGATGGCGGAAGTCGCCGCTTCGATGCGTCGCGATTGTCGACGCTTCGTAGCCGATGAGAGTCCGCCGAGTCGGTAGCCACGGCAAGCGGCCAAGCCGACTCGCCTGCGGGTAGGCGACTCCATCGCAGTTGACTTGGTCGCTCAGCCCATGACGGCAACTACTTGAGAGCCGTCCTCACACTACCCAAAAGAGCTGTCCGTGGACAGCTACGGGGTTTGCTGCGCTTTGTGGGGGAGCGAGACCCAGAATTGACCGACCAAACCCCTTCCACAGATGGGTTTTTTGTCAATCTGCGTTGACTTGAGCGAACGGCACGCGACCTGCGGCCCGTTCTTGCCCGGTTTCTGGTCGATGGCTCCCAGCCGCCGCCGTTTAAGGTCGGAATTTCCCGTCAAACCGCGAGAATTTCGGGCTCGGCCGGGCCGGCTCGCGCATTGAAAATCAATCTCAGCCTGTCCACTGCGGATGGCATAATTGCCACATCCAAGCTTGGCGATGTGACGACAGCCTCATGTTGTCTCCACTACATGCCTTCAAATCGTTCTAAGCCAGAGATTTGCGACCGGACCGCGCAATAGCGGCGCGGGCGCTTTCAAGAGCCGGGAAATTGGTTGCGGCCGCAACCTGGGCGGCCAATTCGGAGACCAAAAAACGGAAACCAGAGCCGAAAAACTACCCCCGATCAAATGGCAATCCGCGTAGGACAGTCTAACGCTTTTTTCTCAGTGGTCCCGCCGCCGCTCGATCAGTCGACACCCCATGTTGCCCCGTTGTCGGATACTACGCATCTGCTCGATCCTGTTTCCACAGCCATGCATTGGACGGAGGCTGCATGTCCATGGCGCACTCGTATCAGGCCAGCTTGGCGGGGTGCCCAGTCGCGCGACCTGGCACCGGGTGGCCGGGCCGGCCGCGATCGGTTTCCAAGTTGCGTACTGATGCAGTTCGACGTTCGGCGAAGACTATGCCGCTCACGATGGCATGCACGATGGTATGCACGATGGCATGCACGATGGCGAAGTCGACTCGATGGAGAACGTTGTCGGATTTCAGCAAGAGACCGCTGCCAGCGTTCCCCGCCGACCAGGACGACTCGCTGTGGTCGCCTGGTGCCAAATCCCGCGATCGCTCGCCGGCGGAAACGTCGCGAACCAATCCGCTGACCGTCATAGCCCCAAAGGTCGCGAATACACAAACGTTCGACCCCGGAGCGGTCCAAGACGGAAAACAGGGAACCACCACACATTCAGAACGAAGGGAAACCAAGAACCCAGAGAGAAGGAACCACGGAACACACGAAACACACGAAAAAAAGGCGGTCATCCGGTGTTACCACACCACCAGTAGCGAACGACCTGTCCGGCTCTTATGGATCCTCATCGTTCGACGGACAAGATGTCCGTCGTACAAAACAGGAGTCGACGATCATGGGGCAAAAACGGCGTGAAAGTCTTCTTGTACGACGGACATCTTGTCCGTCGCGAGCATGTCGTATGCGGTCCTGCGTGGCTGTGTGGCTCCTATACCGCGCCGGTCCCGGAGTCGACGGACAAGATGTCCGTCGTACGAAAAGACGGTCGAGATGTCTGTCGTACGAACAGACGGACACGTTGTCCGTCATACAGATGGGACTACGCTAGCGAGGTAGGCACCACGACTGTTCGGGCTTTCCGAGGCGCAAGCGGTTGTAGCGTGAACTGTTACAGCAGACGGACGTCAATCGGATCGTCAGGGGTGTATTCACGATTGCCTGGCGGGAAAAACGCGAGACAGTTGGCGTCCGCAAGCGTCCGCAAGTCGGCGCTGCCTTGCCAATCGAGCAACCGGATTCGCGGCCGATCATCGGGGCCGCAAGCTGCGGGAACGTCTGTCGCTGAACGCCCCGACTCCTGACGGACAACATCATTCCCACGCGGCAGGAGCACGGCTGGCCAATAGGTCGGCCGATCGCCGCGATACGAACGCGGCGACTCCAGCCAACCCCGCGCCGACGCCAATCCGTCAGCCGGCCGCCCTTGCATCTGTTCCAACGCCGGCCGCACGAACAGGTTCCAGCACACAAGGCTGCTCACAGGGTTGCCAGGCAAGCCGAACACCAGAGTGCTGCGGCCCGCGACGGACCGCACACCAAACCAAAGCGGCTTGCCAGGCCGTAAACGTACTTGATGGAAACGCGGAACCACGCCAAGCTCTTCGAGAACCGATGGAACCAAGTCGAGCGCGCCCGCCGAGACTCCGCCTGAAAGCACCAGGACGTCCGCTTCCAACCCCGCCAGCATTCGCTGCCGCAACGACTGTCGGTCGTCCCGCGCAATCCCCAGCGGGACCGCCATCGCCCCGGCCTGCTCGGCCAGCGCCGCCAACATCGGGCCGTTGCTGTTGCGAATCTGCCCGCGCGTCGGCACGATGCTCGGCGGCACCAATTCATTGCCGGTTGACAACACAGCGACCCGCGGCCGCGGCACCACACGCACCTCAACGCAGCCCACTTCGCTCAATAGCCCCACCTCAATCGGCCGAATCAACCGCCCTGCCTCCAAGACCACGCTGCCGAACGCCAACGACGCCGCTCGCCGCATCCTGTTCTGCCCGGCCACCACCGGCCGGCCATCCAACCGCACGACCGCTCGCGGAGCCCACCGATCCGCCGCGTTCACCCCACTCGCCGCACTCGCGGCACCTGCGGCACCTGCGGCACTCGCCCCATCCGCTGGCCTCGGCGCATCCACCCCACTCGCCGCACTCGCGGCACTCGCCATGTCCGCCGGCCTCAACGCATCCGCCGTGTTCGAATGCTTATCCGGCTGTGCGGGCATGCCGGCGTCCGTATGCTCGATCATGACGACCGCGTCGGCACCCTCGGGCATCGGGGCGCCGGTCATGATGCGAATGGCCGCACCTGGTTCAACTGGCATGCGCGGCCAGTCGCCCGCCGTCACCTCGCCGGTCACGCGAAACTCGCGGATTCCCGCCGCGACATCGGCCGCTCGCAACGCAAAGCCATCGACCACGCTCTTGTCGTACGGCGGCGAATCGATGTCGCTAGCAATCGACTCGGTCAACACTCGACCGGCCGCCTGTTCCACGGGCACCAATTGATCGGGCAGCCGCGGCGTGGCTTCGAGCACGCGGGCGAGTGCGTCGTCAACCGTCAACATCATGGCGCGACCGTCATCGCGAGGAACCGTTTGAGCATTTCCGGGCCATTCACGGTAAGGAAACTCTCCGGGTGGAACTGGACGCCCTCGAGCGGATAACGACGATGGCGAATGCCCATGATTTCGCGCGAACCGTCCGGCGCGTCCGACCAAGCGGTCACGTCGAAGTCCGGATGAAGCGTATCGGGCCGGATCACCAAACTGTGATAGCGGGTCGCGATGAACGGATTCGGCAAGCCGGCGAAGAGCCCCTGCCCGTCATGGTGGATGCGGTCGGTCTTGCCGTGCATGAGTCGCTTGGCTCGGACAATCACACCGCCCGTGGCCTGCCCGATCGACTGATGCCCCAAACAGACGCCAAGAATTGGCAGTTGCCCCGCGAACCGCTGAATGCACGCCACCGAAACTCCAGCCTCGGACGGCGTGCATGGCCCCGGCGACACAATCAGGTGCGACGGCCGGCGACTCGCGATCTCGTCCAACGTAATCCGATCATTGCGGTGGACTTCGATCTCCAGCCCCGAATCAATCTCGCCCAGTCGCTGCACCAAGTTGTACGTGAACGAATCGTAGTTATCGATGATCAAAATCATGCGAGAAGTTTAGCCCGGCACGCCGGACCGAGCAAAGGGCGGGAGGAGGGCGATGGCGGGGCATCCGGGTCTTCGGATCGCTGTTGCTTGACGCGAAGGCGTCGCGGACAGACGCTAGTCCCGCGAGCGGCAAGGCGTTCATTCGGCTCCTTTGGAGGACGGGAACAGCGTCCCTCGGGCTGTTTTGGAAATCGCGAGCACCGCCGGGTGCTTGAGACGCCGCTCAACCGTAATCGCGTAACAGTGGAAGCGAATGTCTTCGATGCGGCCCAAGCACTCGACTTCGTACTGCCGCCGGATTTCGCAGTCGATCGCCACCGGCGCGGGAAACACGCCCATCCCCGCTTGGCCAAACGCCTTCATCAAACCGCTGTCCGCGAATTCGCCGAAGATCCGCGGGTGCATATCAAGCGTGTCGAACCACCGATCGAAGTCGCGGCGCAAGGTCGAGCCGGCGGTGGGCAACAGCCAAGGAGCCTCGGCGAGCGACTGCGGGAACCCCGGTCGAAACCGCTCGGCCAACGCCTTCGCCCCGTAGACCGCGACGCCACACGAACCCAGCAGATGGTTGAATACACGGGTTCGCGTCTGCGGACCCGCCGGCGTCTCGGAAATGACGACATCCAGATTGAACATCGCCAAGTCCGCGAGCAGCGAATCGAGTTTCCCTTCCTGGCAGAAGAGACTGATCGGCTGGTCCAGCGAACAGGCCGGTTCGAGCAGCCGATAGACGACCAGTTTCGGCAACACGTCGGCCGCGCCCGCCGCGAACCGCAGCGGCCGGCCTGTCGACCGGCCCCGCATCGCCTCCACCATCTCCCGGCCGATGGTGAAGATCTCGTCCGCGTACCGAAACAGCAGCTTGCCCTCTTCAGTCAGTTCCAACCCCCGCCCCACGCGGCGGAACAGTTTGCACCGCATACTCTTCTCAAGCCGCGCCAGTTGACCGCTGATCGTGGGCTGCGAAAGCTGCAGTTCGTCGCACGCGCGGGCCACGCTGCCTTCGCGGGCCACAACCCAGAAATACAGAAGATGATGGTAGTTCACCCAATCCATTTGACGTTCCTCCCGCCGTCGCTTACGGTCCCGCGACCACTGTTGTTCGCCGTCGAAAGCATATTAATTTTTTCGATGTTTAGGATACATACATTGGATTCGCCAATCCGAGGGCCGATGCGTAGAAATCTTTGTCGACAACGTTCGGCGACGTGCCGAGCGGCCGGTGGTGGGCAAACTGGAGCGGTTTTTCGGGCACCGTTCCGAATCGCTCGCTCCAGCTTATCACCCGGTCGGGTTGTCTGGCATCCATGGTCTAGTTTCGGGGAAGGAGACGGTTCGATGAGCGTCACGATCCTCTGCAAAGATCTGCGTCTTGTTCCGGCTGAGCGGCGGCGAATCCAGGAGCGAGTGCGGTTGGCACTGTCTCGTTTCGCGCCGTTGGTGCGGAGCATGTCGATCACCGTGGGCGATGAGAACGGGCATCGCCGCGGCGTGGACAAGTCTTGCCGCTTGGTGGTGCGGCTCCATGCCGGCACTGTCGTGGTGAATGAACGCGCGGAAGCGCTGATGGCCGCCGTATCGCAGGCGGCCGAACGGGCTGCTCGAGCGGTCGCTCGTCTGCATCATCGCGTTGTCGACGCGCATCCGTCGAACACATTGCGACATGAGGACTCGTGGAGCTTGGCGTAATCCATAACGGTGCGGGTTAATCCGCCCGTGGCAGGCGTCATCCAATCGTGGCGGGCGCGGGTTTTCTCGCGCCCCACTCACTTTGAGAACGCGTTTCTTCTACGATTAGCCCCGGTGTCGCTGCTCGAAGTCCTCACCGGGGTTTCGCTATGGATCGTATGCAACGCTTCGAGAACCTGCTCTCCGTGGCGCTGGCCGACGGCCGGCTTACAGAGCGCGAAATGCGATTGCTCTCCGAACGCGCTCGCGAGTGGCGGCTGGACGATCATCAGTTCACTGTCGCCGTCAATCACTGCTTGGAACGTCCGGGACATTTGCAGATTCCCGAGGAGCGTTTCGAGCGGGCGGAATTGCTCCGCGACGCCCTGAGCGTCATGGCCTCCGATGGACAATTGATGGAGGCCGAAAAGCGACTCTTCGCGTTCATCGCCGCACGTATGGATTTCTCCGCGTCCGAAATCGACGCGATCATCATGGAACTGGTCGGCCGCTCGGGAGATACCCATTCCCCATCCACCAACAACTCGTCGCCCAGCT
>CAIXSC010000792.1 GCA_903921945.1 uncultured Planctomycetaceae bacterium | reverse complement strand
TGCCAGTTGCCAGTTGCTGGTTGCTGGTTGCTGGTTGCTGGTTGCTGGTTGCTGGTTGCCAGTTGCTGGTTGCCAGTTGCTGGTTGCCAGTTGCTGGTTGCTGGTTGCCAGTTGCTGGTTGCTGGTTGCCAGTTGCTGGTTGCTGGGGGCGGCTCATTCGGTGAATTTGCGTTGCGAGATTTTCTCCGCGGTGGGGAAGTCGGCGGGGATGGCGACTGTCACCTTGCCCGTGGCCGCCCACTCGGCGCCGCGCTGCAGCGTGGCGATGAAGCCGACGCATTCCTGCGAATAGTCGGCATGGCCCATCGGGGTGTGGAAAATCCGCCCCTGGCCGTAAGAAACCGTGAACAGCATCGGTTCGTGACGCCCCGACCCGCCCTTGTCCTTGGTCGCGAAGGCGGTGGCGAGCACCTGCATGTTGGAAGCCGGCCCGCGAAGCAAGTCGTACAGCTCGTCGTTCGCGTGCATCCATTCCCGAGGCATGCCGCGAGTGATCGGGTGGTCGGCGTCGCGAACGATGATGGCGAACGGGTGTTGCGAGCCGTGGTGGCCACCTGGACCTTTGTCCGTGTTCTTGACCAATTGGCCCTTGTCGTCCAGGTACACGTACGGTCCGGATTTCTCGGAGCGGCCCCCCCAGCCGCCGAGTCCGATGATTTCGTTGTACTCCTTCCAGTCGCCGAAGGCGTTGTTCGCGGCGTGGACAACGACAAATCCCCCGCCCGCCGCGATGTACTTCACAAAGTCGGCCTGCGTGGCCGCGGGCCAAGCGGCGCCGTTGTAGTTCGACACGACGACTTTGTACTTGGCGAACGCGGGCCGAAAATCAGCGTCGGCGCCCCGCGGCGCGGTCGTCGCCACATCCACCGTGAAGCGGCCCGATTGTTCCAGATAACGCTTCATCATGCGGGTCGTCTTCGGCCAGACTCCATGATTGTTCTGGCCATCGATGATCAACGCCGGCAGCTTTTCAACCGCCGCCGCGTTCGCATCGGCAGCCTTCGGTTCGGCAGCCCGCACTGGGCGCCCTGTGGATGCGAGCAGCACACCGCACAGCGCGAGAATCGTGCCGGCGGCATTGACGAACGAGGGAGAGCGGCGAACGATTCGCATGTTGGAAGCACTCCGAAACAAAGAGGAACTGGCGGTGGACGGCGTCGCGGCGGCTAGCCGAAGCCGGGCGAGCGGCCGCGGGAAACTCGATCGCGAAAGGATCGCTATACTGACGACCATGACCAATCTACTCGATTCGCTCAACGCCGAGCAGCGTGCGGCGGCCGAACATGTCGAAGGACCGCTGTTGATACTCGCCGGTCCCGGCAGCGGAAAAACGCGGGTGGTCACGTACCGCATCGCCCATTTGTTGGAACTGGGGACTCTGCCCCGGCAAATCCTCGCGTTGACTTTCACGAACAAAGCGGCCGAGGAGATGCGGAACCGCCTCGTGAAACTTGGCGCCGACCCTTCCGTCTGGGTCGGAACCTTCCATCGTTTCTGCTCGCGATTGCTCCGGCAGCACGCAAGCTTCGCCGGCCTTCAGGAAAACTATTCGATACTCGACATCGACGACAGCCGAAAGGTGCTTGGCGCGGCGATGGCGGAGGCCCGGGTCGAAGACGCGATGGTGTCGGTTGACAAACTGGGGCAGGCGATCAGCTGGGCGAAAAACCAACTCATCGACCCCGCCCATTACCCGCAGGCCGGCACCGGCGTTTGGAAAGCGATCGTCGAGCGGGTCTATCCGCTGTACCAGCGGCGGCTGCTGGCCGCCAACTGTGTCGATTTCGATGACCTGCTGATGCACGTGGCGCTGATGCTGCGCGACCAGCCCGATCTGCGCCGCTCGCTCGATAACCGCTTCCGCCAGATCATGGTTGACGAGTACCAGGATACGAACCTCGCGCAGTACGCGATTGTCCGTGCTTTGTCTGTCGACCACCCGAACTTGGCGGTCGTCGGCGATCCCGACCAGTCGATTTACGGTTGGCGCGGCGCGAACCTGTCGAACATTCTGGAGTTCGAGCACGACTATCCGCGGGTCAAAGTCGTGAAGCTTGAAAGGAACTATCGCAGCACCCCGAACATTTTGGAAACGGCCGACGCGTTGATTCGGCACAACGCTCGACGCAAGGCGAAAGTGTTGCTTACCGAGCGGCCGGAGGGGGCTCCGGTGCGGCTGGCCTGCTGCCCGTCCGCGAACGACGAGGCGGACTTGGTCGCGCGGCGGATCGCCGCCGACATCCGCGCCAAGCGGCGGCGGCCACGGGATTTCGCGATCGCGTATCGTATGAACGCTTTGTCCCGCCAGTTCGAACTGGCGTTGCACCAGCACCGCGTGCCGTACCAAGTCGTCCAAGGGCTGGAGTTCTTCCAACGCAAAGAGGTCAAGGATCTGCTGGCCTACCTGCACTTGGTCAACAATCCGGCGAACGACGCCGCCCTGCTGCGCGTCATCAACACGCCGGTCCGCGGTATCGGCAAGGCCACCGTCCACAAACTGGCCGATTTCGCCACCGCGAACCGATTGACGCTGTTGGAGGCGGCCCGTCGTGGCGGAACCGCCTTGGGCTTGGCCGGTCGAGCATCCTTGAGCATCGCGCGGTTTGTCTCGCTCTTCGATCGGCTGCGCAAGGCGGCCACAGCTGCGGTCGAGCAACTCTTGGCCGAGGTGATCGAAGCCACGGGCTATCGGGCGGAACTCGAACGGTCTTCGGACGCGGAAGATGCCGAACGCGTGGCGAACATCGACGAACTGGTCACGGCGGCCCGCGAGTTCGACTTGGCGAATCCCGGCCCAGCACCGCTCGAGGCGTTCCTTGAACAGACCTCGCTCGTGGCCGACACCGACGCCTTGGAAGCGGACCAAGACAAAGTCACGCTCATGACGCTCCATGCCGCCAAAGGCCTCGAGTTTCCCGTGGTGTTCCTGGTCGCCCTGGAACAAGGGATTCTCCCGCACGAACGCAGCATTCAAGACGACTCGCAAATGGAAGAGGAACGTCGGTTGCTGTTCGTCGGAATCACTCGGGCCGAGGACGAATTGAATCTGAGCTTTTCGCAGTACCGGATGACCCGTGGCCTGTCGCGGCCGGCGATCCCCAGTTCCTTCCTCATGGAATTGCCGCGGTCGTCCATGGAGGTCCAGGGCTCGCTGTTCAGCGACGATTTTTCCGAAGATTCACCGTGGGGTCGCCATGCGGGCGACGACGACCAATTCGACAACCAAGCTGGCGATCAAGACGGCTACCAACATGGCGATCAAGACGGCGATCAAGATCGCGATCAAGATGGGAATGCGGGCGAAGACCAAGACAGCGACCAGGGCGATAAGTGGGACGACGAGTCCTCCTACAACCAAGATGAGCCCAGCCGCCGAGTCGCCCGAGGCGGTAAAGCCGCTCGAGGCGTCGCGTCGCAAGACGCTGGCCCGCTGCCGGTGATGCCAGTGAAGGCCGATTTGAAGGCCGATTTGAAGGTCGATTTGAAGTCTGGGCTGAAGGCCAGCCTGAAGTCGGCCGCTGAATTAGCACGCGATTCCACCGCGGGTGAGCGTCCGTTCGACCCGGATCTGTACCGCCAAGGCATGCGGGTCAAGCATCCCGAGTACGGCGTGGGAACGGTGATGGCGCTCAGTCGCTCGGGGTTGCGGCGCCAGGGGACGGTGGTTTTTGATCGCGACGGGCAAGAGCGGCGCTTCGTGCTGTTGCACTCGCGGATGCGGCCGGCCGATGAGTCGGCTGCCGGCCCGCAGCGTGGGGCGGATTAGGGGGTTCGCGGCGACTGCCCTGTCATCGACTCGGGAGCGGCGAACGACCTTGAGTGCGAACACGACCGTGCGAACACGACCGTGCGAACACGGGCGTACGAACACGAGCGTGTGAACACGACCGTGCGAACCGGGGTGAGCGAGTGACGCGGTGGGATGGGTGGGTAACGGGCAGTGCCCGAGGAGTGCGGGACGCATGACGGACGCGTGGGTCAAAGTCGCCCAGTTGAAAACGAGCGAGGCGCTGCGCGGCCGGTTGGCTGCCTTGGGATTGGACGTGCCGGTCGACGACCGGATCCTGACCGCCGCCGAGCAATCACCGCTAGCAAGGCCGCTGGCGATCGGCGACCGCGAAGTGGGGAATCGCTGGTGCATCCATCCGATGGAAGGGTGGGACGCCGAGTCCGACGGTTCGCCGTCGCCGCATACTCTGCGGCGGTGGCGGAATTTCGGATGGAGCGGCGCGAAACTGCTCTGGGGAGGCGAAGCGGCGGCCGTGCAGCCGGATGGGCGGGCGAATCCCCGGCAGACGCTGGCGACGCCCGAAAACGAAGGCGGCTTGCGGCGACTGCTCGAAACGGCTCGCGAGGCGCATCGCGAGCGTTTCGGTCGAGTGGACGATTGGCTATGCGGGTTGCAGTTGACGCATTCGGGACGCTATTCGAAACCGGCGGCTGGTCCCCTGCGGCCGCGGATCGCCTGGCGGCACCCGCTACTCGATCGTCGGTGCGGGATTGAAGCGGGCGATGACCGGCCGATTTGGACGGACCGGGATTTGGAAGGACTGATCGATCGGTATGTGGCGGCGGCCGGATTGGCGTGGCGAGTCGGTTTCGACTTTGTCGACATCAAGGCCTGCCATGGCTATTTGTTGCATGAGTTTTTGGGCGCGCGCGAGCGGCCCGGACCCTACGGCGGTGATTTCATCGGCCGCACTCGCCTGTTGCGAACGATGATCGAGCGGATCCGGGTGGAATGGCCGGCGTTGATGATCGGAGTGCGATTGAGCTTTTTCGATCTCATCCCGTTCGAGCCGGCGGCGGGGCCGGGGCGGCCGAGCGATTTCCAGGCACTGTTGCCCTACCGATGGGGATTTGGCGTGAGCGCTGCGAATCCTTTGGCCATCGACCTCGAAGAACCGCTCCGGCTTGTGGGCGAACTCGAGCGGTTGGGAGTGGTGGCGATCAATCTGTCATGCGGCAGTCCTTACTACAATCCGCATATCCAGCGGCCCGCCGCGTTTCCACCCAGCGATGGCTATCAGCCGCCGGAAGATCCACTGGTCGGAGTCGCGCGACAAATCCAGGCTGTGAGGGCGTGCAAAGAGGCGTTTCCGTCGCTTCCGATCGTGGGAACCGGGTATTCCTATTTGCAAGATTTTCTCCCGCATGTCGCGCAGGCAGTGGTGCGAGCCGGTTGGGTGGATAGTGTAGGGCTGGGACGCGTCGTGCTGTCTTATCCAGAACTTCCGGCCGATTGTTTACAAATAGGCCAGCTCCGTCGGAAGCTTGTCTGCCGCACCTTTAGCGATTGCACAACAGGCCCGCGGAAAGGGTTGATCTCCGGCTGCTATCCGCTGGATCCGTATTACAAGGGTTTGCCGGAAGCGGAAACCTTGCGGCAATTCAAGGCGCCGGCCAAGTCCGGGGACGCGGCCGGCCACTAACGAAGGACGGGACCGCCAGTACCAAGACCGCCAGTTCCCGGACTGCCAGTTCCCGGACTGCCGATGGCCGGACTGCCGGAACGCTGGGCGTCGGCATGTGGCACGGTAACGCGTGGCGCGGAGGCGACCCGCCGCGCTTGGCGCAGTGCCGCCAAGCCGTCGCGGGCACGCTGGTTTTGCGGGTCGGCTTGCAGCGCGATGGCGTAGACCTGCTCGGCGTCTTCGAAACGCGCTTCGGCTGCCAAGGCGAACGCGACGTTGGCGTGGGCGTCGGCCGTCGAGCATCCGCCGCCCGCGAACTGGTTGAAGGCTTCGCGCGGCCGTTCAGTGCGGGCCAGCACCAGTCCGAGGTTGTTGCGGGCCCGTGTGTGCCGCGGATCGATCGCCAACGCGCGTTGGAAGTGGTTTTCCGCTTCCGCCCAGCGGCGCTCCAAGTAGCAGTGGTACGCGAAATCGGAAAGCAAGTCGGGATCCGATGGTGTTGCCCGGAGACAGGCTTGATAGTAGGGCTCGGCCCGTTGGGGTTGTCCGGATTTGTCCAGCAATACCGCGAGCCGATGGGCAACCGCCGTATGGCCGGGTTCGGATCGCAAGACGTTCTCGTAGGCTTCGATCGCTTCCGGCGCCGCGCCCTGCTGTTCGAGCATTTGAGCTAAGGCGAGTTTCAAATCCCGGGCGGCGCGCTTTTCGTCAGGCCACTCCGTCGCGGACGCGGGGGCCACTGTCTGTGGCGTTCCCAGCGGCGTCGGGCCGGGTTTCGCGGAATGGGTAACGAATGGATTGGCCGGCGCCGGCTTGCTGGCTGACTGCCACGGCCACCTCCAAGAATCGGATCCGGAGATCGACGAGCACCCCGAAGTCGCGGGAACGGCTGTGGCGATTGCCACCAGAAACATGGCCCTCGGGAGCGCACGGAGACGCGCCGCACGCATCTGGCCTGACTTGAGTCCGCGCACCGAAGCGGGGCGCGGCCAGTCCGCGATCGTTGCGCTAATAGCCAAACGGTCCCGAGTTTCCATTGAGGCCTCCTGCGCCGTTACCCATCATTCCCGATCCCTGATTGCCGCTCATGCCACCACCCGACATCCCGCCACTGCTGCCGCCGCTCGAGCCCATCCCGCCGCTCGAAGCGTTCATTCCGCCCACGGCGCCGCTAAGCGCGGAAGCGCCGGTCATGCGATCGAAGGTCCTCTGAATGCCTTGGGCTTCACGCCCCGAGACTCCGCGACGAGCACGGCCGACGGCAACCCGAACGGCCGGTTCGTGGAGGCCGTAGCGACCCAACTGAGCGGCGACTTCCTCGCGCCGGGCATCGGTCAGTCGCGGTTGGTCCGGCACGAACTCGACAATGACCGTTGACCCGCCGGCTTGATGGCGGAGGAGTTCCGCGACGCGATCGACCCGGCGCATGCCCGCACCATTCAGATTCGCCGCCGATTCGACATGGCCGTCATGGAAATCATATTGGTGGAACACCAATAAATCGTCGCGGGCGTTGTCCACCATCGCTTGGTAGGCCAACTGGTTCGGCAGGCCCAGCGGCCGCTCGCAAAACTGTTCCGGGTAGCCCCAAAAATCATATTGGGCTTGTGACTTGAAACGCTGCCAACGGGAAGACGTCGCGTCTGACGGAACGGCCCCACCGACCTGTGGCGTGTTTGCAGGCATGCCTGTGACCGGACCGGTCGATGGCAAGCGAGAGGGGTAGGGCGGAGGTAACTGGCCGGTGCTCGTCGCTGGCGCCGGAATCACCTCCGACCCGACACGAACGGGCGGACGCTGATACTCGCCATAAGGCAGTGAACCGCCGGACTCGACCGGCGGCAATCGCACAGGAAT
This sequence comes from uncultured Planctomycetaceae bacterium, assembly GCA_903921945.1. Classification (GTDB taxonomy): domain Bacteria; phylum Planctomycetota; class Planctomycetia; order Pirellulales; family Pirellulaceae; genus CAIXSC01. The sequence goes on along the minus strand of CAIXSC010000792.1, from coordinate 348 downwards.
GGTAGGCGTCGTGCGGGGCAACCGCGAAGGAGTGGCGGCGCGAAGCACCGAGCGCCCCGAACTGTCGGTGAGGCTGCCAGCCGCAGTTTCCTCGGGTGAAACCTGCGTTGTCGAAGAATCCAGCCGCGCGGCGGGCGACGACGTGGCTGGCGACGACGTGACCGGCGACGATGCGGCCGGCGTCGAACCGTCTTCCACGAATAACTCCGTGGCTGCCGCCGTCGCGAAATTATTCGTTTTGGCCGACGAGGATTCGGGCACTGCGTTGAACGAGTTCGGGCGAGCCTCATCAAGATAGGTTTCGGAGGTGGACGGGAGACGCTGCGAGGAGATTCGTAACGAAGCGGC
>CAIXSC010000791.1 GCA_903921945.1 uncultured Planctomycetaceae bacterium | reverse complement strand
GCATCGGGAGTTGCTGTTGTTGGCGGAACGACTGGGGTTGGGCGAATTGGACAACAGCGCTGTCATCATGGCCGTGCGCGAGCAATCGTCCCCGACGACGGAGAGGAATCGCCATGGATAGGCAACTGGGAACGCGGTGGAAGCGACTCGGCGGCTGCCGAATCGCGAGGACAAATTGCCGGTCCAGTTGCCGGTCCGGCCACGTCATCGTGCTGATGAAGGCGATGGTCCGCCGATCGGTGGCGCTCGGCGTGTCGCTGTTCGGCGTGCCGCTGTTCGGCGTGCCGCTGTTCGGCACGTCGATGATCGGGGTAATACTGCTTGGCATGTCGCTGCTCGGGGTGACGGCGGGGAGCGTTGTGGCTCAAGACAGACCAGGCGCGGCTCAAGACCGACCAGGCGCGGCTGAAGAGCGACCAAACGCGGCTCAAGAGCGACCGGGCGCGGGAGCGTCCCGAGCGGCCCAGGTTGGCGAAGCTCGACCGGCGGCGGCGGACGAGCGTTTGTTGTGGCCTCAGTTCCGAGGGCCGCGCGGCGACGGGCACGCGACCGCGAGCAACCTGCCGGAACGCTGGAACGCGTTTCGCAACATTGCGTGGCAGACTCCGTTGCCGGGCTCAGGGTGGTCGTCACCGATCGTCGTGGGAGACAGGATCTGGGTGACGGCCGCTCAGCCCAAGACGCTAACGGCGGAGGAGCAAGCGAAGCGTTTGGCCGCGTTTCCGGCCGAGCAATCGGAGAGCTTGCGGGCGTACGGCTCGGTGGAACTGTTCGCCTTGGAGTTAGCGGCGGACACGGGACGGCTGTTGCGCCGGATCGAGCTTTTCACGTGCGATGATCCGCCGATTATTCATCACGTCAATAGTTACGCGTCGCCGACGCCGGCGACGGACGGCGAACATTTGTATTGCCACTTTGGCGCGGTCGGCACGGTCGCGCTGGATATGCGGAAGGGCGAGGTGTTGTGGCGGCGGCGGTTCGCTGTGGATGAAATCACGGGCGGTGGCAACTCGCCGGTCCTAGTCGGCGAGCGATTGATTTTTTCGTGTGACGGCACCGATGCCCAGTTCGTCGTCGCGTTAAACAAGGCGACGGGCGAGACCCTGTGGAAGACGAATCGTCCGCCGATTGACGCGACGGAGCCGAAGTATCGCCGCGCCTTCAGTTCTCCTTTGCCGATCGAAGTTGGCGGGCGGGCTTTGGTGGTGGTTCCCGGAGCGCAGTGGGTTGTGGCGTACGATCCGCGTGACGGTCGGGAAGTATGGCGAGTGAACTATGGCGATGGCCACGCGATTGTGCCGCGTCCCGTCTTCGGGAACGGTATGGTCTATTGCTGTACGGGCTACCCCAAACCGCAACTGTGGGCGATTCGGGCGGACGGGCAGGGGGACATTACCGAATCGCACGTGGCATGGACCTGCGATCGGCAGGCGCCGGAGATCGCTTCGCCGATTCTCGTGGGCGAGGAACTGTACATGGTCTCCGTGATTGGCGTTGCCAGTTGTCTCGATTCGCGGACCGGCGAAACTCGCTGGCAAAAACGGCTGGGTGGCAATCATGCGGCTAGTCCGTTGTATGCCGATGGGAAGCTGTACTTCGCCAGCGAGGACGGTGCGGTCACCGTGTTGAAGCCGGGCCGCGAATTCACCGAGCTTGCCCGTAACCAATCGACGGGCATTCACATGGCGTCGCCAGCCGCTTTTGGCAGTTCCCTGCTGTTCCGAAGCAGCGAGGGGCTGTACTGCCTGCGCGAGCAATGACCGGGTCGCCTGCGAGAGAAGACGTCGCCAAGGGCAACGCCATAGCACGCCTGAGCGACCAACGACCCATGGTTGGCTGAAAGCCAACCTCACCCGTGGCGTTTCCAGTAAACGCAAGCTTCGGAGTCAAAGCGACTTGGTGATCGTGCCGGAAGAGGCCGGCAGGAACTCAAGCGGGGCGCTGGTCTTCAACTTCAACGGAGAAGCCCGCGATCCGGTTGTCCGCGAGCGTGATCCGGCGAGTATCAGGACCGAGCCGAACGCCGATGCGGCGGGCGGGGCCGCGTGTCTCCCGCAGGTCGTTGCCGCGCAGCGTCACTTGTTCCGTGCCGCCCTGCACATCGATCGCCACGCCGTTATCCGAGCCGCTGTCGATCACGCGGTTGTTTTCAAACCGATTGCGGTGGGCGGCGAACGCCGGCCCGCGTTCAGGTCGGAAGAGAATGCCGACGTCGCGGCTGCCGACGACCGTGTTATCGCGGACGAGATTGTCGGTGTCGCGATGGCCGATCGAGATGCCGACACGATTACCGTCCAGTTGATTGCGTTCCGCGAGGCCGAATTTCACGCCCCAGCAGAAGAAAATCCCGATCTGGTTGCGTTCGAGTTTATTGTCCCGGATGAGCGGCCGCTGCGAACCCGAACCCGGATGCAGGCCCAAGCCCGCGTTGTCATGGCAGTGGCATGACTCGACTCGCACGTCATGGCAAATCTGCCAGCTAATGCCATCGCCGTTATAGTTACGGGCGGTGATTCCTCGCATCGAGATGTCCGCGCAGTCTTGAAGAAACACGCATCCGGCATAGTTGCCGTCCAGGTTTTCGTTCTCGGCCCGATTCCCGTCGAGCGTTACATCTTCGATCGCCAAGTTCCGGGCAAACTCGGCGGTGACCAGCGGGAACAGCGAAGACACGGTTGTTTCGCCCATGAGCCAGAAGTTCTCACGAAGGGCGCGATCGAGTTTGAAACGGTTGCCGTCGCGGGCGACGAGCGTGCGTTTGGCGACGGTCAGCGCGCCGTTGTGCGGATTCTTGGTTCGCAAGCACACGGCGTCGCCCACCGCGAAACCGCCGCCGTCGGCCAGCGTGATTTCCTGGTCGTACCAATCGGAATCGACCGCGATTTTGACGGTGCGGGAGGCGGGTTTGGCGAGCACGGAATCAGGGCCGCTTCCCAGCAACCGGACATTCGATTGCAGGGTGACGGCGTTTCGCAATCGGTAGACACCGGGCAGAACCTTGACGGTGCCGCCCCCCAGCCGCGCGACGTAATCCACCGCCGCCTGGAGAGCTCGATGCCCAGTCCCGACCAAATCCGCGTCTTTCGGGCCGACCGTCACCGTGAGCCGCTCGGCCCACTTCGGTTCGGATGCCGTATCTCCCGCGGTGGCCCGGGGGGCCGTGACCGGCGGCCGCGCGTCCTCCTCCGCCCAGAGCGGACGACGGCCACCGTGGATGAGCCCCAGCGATACGGCGCCCAGGGACGTCGTGCCGAGGGACACGGCACCCAGTGAAGTAGCCGCCCACGAAGCGGCGGCCGTTTGAAGGAAGCGGCGGCGATGCGACGCGTTCATGCCAAGAGCTCCTGAGGGCCGGTTTGTCACACGCGGGAGTTTTCCGTCACCCGGCCTGCTATGAGCGGCCAGCAATACGAATCGGGCAGCAACACGAGTCGGGCAGCAACACGATTGGTCAGCGAGCCGATGCGGAAAAAACGTCGCGAGTGCGGGGGGGACTATGGATTGGCGGGAAGGCGTTCGATTTTACCGGCCGCGTCGACTTGAAACACGGCTTTGGCCCGCGGATCGGCGACCAGCCATCGATCGCCGCGTCGGGCG
>CAIXSC010000790.1 GCA_903921945.1 uncultured Planctomycetaceae bacterium | reverse complement strand
TAGTGGTGGTGGCGTTAGTGGTGGTGGCTTCGGCGTCGGTCCAGGTGGCGATCGATACGGCGGTGGTTCGGTTGTGGGCTCGAGCGGCGGGGCGTCGCGGCGACCGCCGCCGATCACGGTGGCGTGGAAGGGGCGGATGGATTTTGACGGGCAGACGGCGCGTTTCCAACGTGATGTCCAGGTGCGTGGCACGCAGCGTCTCGAGTCCGGCGAATTGCTGAACGCGTTCATCCTCGGTGGCTTGCTCGACGTTTCCCTTTCCCACCGTATTTCCTTCGCTGGCGGAGCGGCGCCGCCGGATTTGACGCTCGGGGCGATGACATTCGGCGGCCATATTTATATCGAGGGCCAGACGACTCAATCGGGACTTGTGACCGCCACGCATCGTCTGCAGATGCATAACTTGACGATCGATCAAGCTTCCGGCCGGCTGCATGGCGATGGCCCGGGATGGTTGAGCACGGTGCGGTTGGAAGAGGGGCAGCAGGGGATACTGCCGAGCGTCGCGTCGGGGGGCGCACCGGGGGCGACGCCGCTCGGGCCGGCAGCTCCGGTGGCGGCGCCTCGGCTGGTGTATTTGCATGTGGAATTCAGCCGCGCGGTGGAGGGGAACTTGAACGCTCGGCACGTCGAGTTCAGTGACCAAGTGCAGGCGATTTTTGGCCCCGTGGCTCGCTGGGAAGATGAGCTTGACTGGCGGAATCCAGACGCGGCTGGCGAGCAAGGCGCCGGGCTCAAGTGCGAACGGCTGGCGGTCGGCCAGTTGGGCGGCGCTGGCAGTGGCGCTGGCAGTGGCGCTGGCAGTGGCGCTGGAGGCGGAGGTGATTCGCAGTCGGTCGAACTGGAAGCGACCGGGTCGGCGGTCGTGGAGGGGCAGCGGTTCCTGGCTCGAGGCGCCCGCGTCTCGTATTCGCAGGCGAAAGATCTCTTGCTGTTGGCGGGCGATGGCCGAAGCGACGCGGAGTTTTACCGCAAACCGCGCGCGAATCCACTGAAGCCGGACACCGTAGCGCGGACGATCATGTATTGGCGCCGCGACAACCGCCTGGAGATCTCCGGCGGTCGCTACATCGACCTTAGCCCATACACTTCGGACTTGATGCGCGGCGGTCGCAAGCCCTGAGTCGGTAGGGCGTCATGGACGTGACGCGAACCGCGCGCCGGCTCGGGGGACGCGAACGGCTAGGGACTACTCGCCCATGCACGCGACCACTAAATTGTGCGCATGAACGCGTCACGGATTTTGGTTGTCGGCAGCCGTAACCGCAAAAAAATCGGCGAACTCGTCGAACTGCTCGCTCCGCATGGCTTTCAACTGCGGACACTGGCCGATTATGCCCAGGCGATCGATGTCGTCGAGGACGGCGAATCGTTCGCGGAAAACGCGGCGAAGAAAGCGTGCCAGCAAGCAGTGCTACTTGGCGAGTGGGTGTTGGGAGAAGACAGCGGGCTATGCGTGGAGGCGCTCGGTGGAGCGCCCGGCATTTACTCGGCTCGCTTTTCAGGGCCGGGAGCAACGGATGCTTCGAACAACGAACAACTGCTGACTCGACTCGCGGGCGTGCCCCGCGATCGGCGCGGCGCGTATTACGTGTGCCACATGACGCTCTCGGATCCGAGCGGAAAGGTGCGAATCGATTGCGAAGGCCGTTGTCATGGCCGCATTCGCGAAGTCGCGTCCGGGGCCGGTGGCTTTGGCTACGATCCGCTGTTTGAACTCGCCGAGTACCACCGCACGTTTGGCGAACTGAGCGGTGCGGTGAAAGCGGTGCTCAGCCACCGCGCCCGGGCAACCCGTCAGTTCGTTCCGCAATTACTTACCCTCGTCGCGGCTGGCGGTTGGCCCGACTGAATCGTAACGCCTGTTCGCTAGCGACGCCTTGCCAGTCCTTTTCGCTCGGAGCCTGTTGCCATGCCGCGAAATGTTTCTCGAATCACCCCCGGCAAGTTTTTTACGCACGCCACGCACGCCACGCTTTCCCCGCACACCACGCTTTCCACGGCCTCTATGCAGGCAAGGCCCTGTGTGAGAGTTGCCATCATGGACGGTGGGAATCGCGTGGCCGCCGTTCGTCTGGCCTGGGGAATTGCGGCGCTCGCAGTCGCTGTGGCGGGTCTGGCCAGTCTCTGGGTCTTGGTTGCGTCGCCCCTGGTGGGCGCTTCCGAAGTGGCCCAAGCGGTAACGCAAGCGGCAATACAAGCGGAGGGAAAACAAGCGATCGACAAACCGGCCGTGCCGGGGGCCGCTGGTGCGGCGCGTGGCACTGTTGCGGCGGGTGCCGCTGGTGCGGCGACTGACCGCGACCTTCGCGAGTGGACTCGCGGACAGCTTGAATCGCTGGTCGCCGTGTATCGCGATTTCCATGCGAATCCGGAACTGTCGTTGCAGGAAAAGACGACTGCCGAGCGGCTCGCGAAACTATGGCGGGAGTCGGGGTTGGAAGTCACGACTGGCGTTGGCGGCCATGGCGTTGTTGGACTGTTGCGCAACGGCAGCGGTCCGACGGTGATGTTCCGCACTGACTTGGACGCTTTGCCGGTTGTGGAGCGCACGGAGCTGGCCTACGCGTCGAAGGTGAAAGTGAAAGACGCGGCGGGCGCCGAGGTGGGCGTGATGCACGCTTGCGGCCATGACATTCACATCACCAGTTTGGTTGGCGTCGCTCGCTATCTGGCCGCTCGGAAAGATCGTTGGAAAGGCACGGCGATGTTCATCGGCCAACCCGCCGAAGAACGCGTCCTCGGCGCCCAAGCCATGCTTGCCGATGGACTTTTCACTCGCTTCCCGAAGCCTGATTTCGCGATCGCCCAGCATGTGGATTCGGCCTTGGCAGCCGGACATGTGGGACTTCGCGCAGGGTACTCGCTGGCCAACACCGATAGTGTTGACATCGTGGTGAAAGGCAAGGGCGGGCACGGAGCCTATCCGCACACGACCGTCGATCCGATCGTGCAGGCGGCGGAGTTGATTATGGCGTTGCAAACGATCGTCAGCCGCGAAGTGCAACCGACTGAACCGGCGGTGATCACCGTCGGCTCAATTCACGGCGGCACGAAACATAACATCATCGGCGACACGTGCCATTTGCAATTGACGGTGCGAAGCTATTCAGACCAAGTGCGCGAGCAACTCCTAAAGGCGATCGAACGCAAGGCGAAGGCGGTGGCCGCGGGCGCTCGGGCTCCCGAGCCGACCATTTCGGTGACGGATGGCACGCCGGCGCTCTTCAATGATGGAAAACTCACAGCCCGCATCGAGGGCGTGTTCCGCAAAACGTTTGGCGACGATCGCGTGGTGCCCGCCGAGCAATCGATGGGCGGCGAAGACTTTAGCCGCTATGGTAAAGCGGGTGTGCCGATTCTCATGTTCCGCTTAGGTGCCGTCGAAGCGAAACGGCTCGACCGTTACAAGGAACTCGGCCAGGACCCGCCTTCGCTGCACTCAGCGTTGTTCTATCCGGACGCTGAGCCGACCTTGGAAACAGGGGTGGTCGCGATGGCCGCGGCCGCTCTGGAATTGCTGCGATAGCTGTTTCGAACCGCGAGGGAAGCACGTCATTCCCGTTAAAACCTTGAGTCCCCTCCGATGAAACGTTGGAACATTCTGAGTCTGATCGGATTGGTGGCCGTGGTCGCGATGTGCGTTTCCGGCATGTGGTTGGCCCGCCAGTCGGCGCTGGCCACCTTCGGGTCGGCTTCCGCGCAGGCCGAATGGGATGATTGGCGGCGGGAAGCGGCCGAGCAGTCCGCGAGCGGCGGACCGGTGGTTCGCAAGGTTCCCAAGAGTTCGGAGCCGCCAGCCTTGGTCCTCATGCGCGACCACTTTGGCGCGTGCGTCGGCGCCGCGCTCGTGGCGGTCGTCGGTGTCTACGGGACCTTTATTTTGCTTCTACGCGGCGCCGTGGGGCCACCGCCTGAGCCATCCCCAGCAGGCCAGCGTTGACCTACGCGGCTTGCGCGGTTATCGCCATTCCGACGGCGCTGGCTGGCTTGGGCTCGGGATAGGCCAGGGCGGGGCGGATCGGGTTGGAAGCCCGGCCGTCGCCTACGGCTCGGCGGTAAACGAAGAGGAGGCGATTTAGTGGCTTGCGCGGTTATCGCCATTCCGACGGCGTTGGCCGGCTTGGACTCGGGATTGGCCGGGGCGGGGCGGATCGGGTTGGAAGCCCGGCCGTCGCCTGCGGCTCGGCGGAAAACGCAATACCGATCAATATTCCATAAACCGATCCGGCTTTTGATGTTGCGTCACCGGTTTCGCGTGGCGTTCAGAGACCGATCGTCAGCGTTTCTACGCGTGGCATGTTCCCATGGCAGACTAGCGGGCTCAGCTATCGGTGTACCACGAAG
>CAIXSC010000789.1 GCA_903921945.1 uncultured Planctomycetaceae bacterium | reverse complement strand
CTTGTTAGCCTGGATGCGACGGCGTGTCGGGGGCGGCGGGACGGCGGGAACGATTTGACAGTCCCGTCCGCTTGCGCTACCGTTCCCTAGGGCGGGACGCCACGGTGTTCTGGCTGGTGGTGCGTTCGACTGTCGGACGGCCGCCGTCCTGGTCGCGCCCGAGTTCCTTCGCCGTCCCATGGGCTTTCGGGGAGTTACGATCGATGCCGCTGCAACGACGCCTTCGACCGGCCGCTGGTTTCACGTTGATCGAGCTGTTGGTGGTGATCGCGCTGATTGGGATCTTGGTGAGCCTGCTCTTGCCGGCGGTGCAAGCGGCGCGGGAATCGATGCGGCGGTCGTCTTGCCAGAATAACCTGAGGCAGCTTGGGTTGGCGTTGCAGATGTACGCCGATTCGCTGGGCACGTTGCCGGCCGGCTATCTGACGCGTCGCGGGCCGTCCGTCGACAATCCGGGCAGCTCGGATGCTGGTGGTGGCGCTGGCGGAACGACCAAGGCTTTGAGCGGGAGTCGGGCTGCGGCGCACGGCACGGTCTTTACGAAGGAGCGCGAAGCGGGGCTCGTCGCTGGTCGTGGAACGCTAGCGGGCGGGGCGTGGAACTCCATGGTTCGCCGGTTCGACGCGCCGCCGCCCACGGCTCCGAAAATCGAATCGCAAGGCCCCGGTTGGGGCTGGGCCGCGTTGCTGTTGCCATATTACTCGGGTCAAACGCTTCACGATCAGATCGATTTCAATGTGGCGGTCGAGGATCCGCGGCATGCGGCGGTCCGCACGTTGTCGGTCGCCATGTTGAACTGTCCGTCCGACCGCCATACGGGCGTGTACACGGTGTTGAGCGACGCGAACACTCCGGTCGCCGACACGCATACGAACAGTTACACCGCGAATTTCGGCTCCTACGGTTTGATCAATTTGGAACCGGAAATCGGCAATGGTTTGTTTCAACGCAACAGCGGGCGAAGGTTGGCCGAGATAACCGATGGCCTGAGCCAAACGATCGCGCTAGGCGAACGAGGCGCTTTGCTGGCGCAGGCCCCTTGGGCGGGCGTGATCACAGGCGGGACCTGCCGCACGACTCCAGGAGCGCCGGTGTACACGGCCGTCGTCGAGCAATCGCCGGTGATGGCGATGGTGCGGATCGGCAACCGCACGCTGAACAGCCGGCTGTGTGAACCGTACGATTTCTTTTCGCCGCACGGCGGCACGGTCAGTTTTGTGTTCGCGGACGGCTCGGTCCGCGGTCTTGCCACCACCACCGACTTGTCGGTGCTGCACGCCCTTTCCACCCGCGACAGCCAGGACTAGGGCCAACGAAAAATCGCGACACGGCCACTACGGCGCGCGTCGCGACATGGAAGCGGCGCTTGCGAGCTTTACGGCTCTTTAGTGCGTCACTCGGCTGGTCGCGTGCGCCTGGGCTTGGCCGCCGCCACCATGGACGCTCGCGGCCGCGTGCGCCGAGCTATAGCCGCCGTGACTGCCAAAGCAGGAGCGGCCCGAGCAGGAGCGGCCCGAGTAGGTTCTGCCCGAGCAACCGTGGGCTGATCCGCGCACTTCGACGAGCGATTCGGAGCGTAGCGAATCCTCGGCGATCAGAAACGGCGAAACATCGTCCGCCCGTCCGGTGATCACCGTCTTGCCACCGAGGCTCGACGCGCCCTCGATCGTCAGTCGAGACGAACCGGTTGCCGTGCCATGGATCACCGTCGTGCCGCCGCTACTCGCCACGGCCTTGATGTGCAGTTCCGCCGCTGGCACGGCGATCGGAACTTGGGTCATCGCGATCATCAATCCCCAGAGCCACTTTCGCATCGCATCTCTCCTCGCTTCAAGAAAAAAGAAAACCAACCACACTGGCGAATCTAGGAATGCCGGGATGGCCGCCGTCGCGATGAGCGACGGCGGCCTCATTACCGCGGCGTTAACGCAACCACTCGAGCACCACTTTGCGGAGCGATTTCGGGAGTCTTTCGGCCCGGCTCGCCAAGTCGGTCGGCTCGCCCGAAAATTGCACGCTGCCGATCGACCCGGCCTCGTCGCGAAAGACGGCGGCGAAATGGACCGGGCCATCGTCTGTCGACCGCAACAACACGACACCACCGAGTTCATTGCTGAAAGACTTGGCCCCGACCCGCGCTGCTCGCGAGTCCGCCGGCGACGTTCGCCTCCGCAGCTCTTTCGCAGCTTTCTGAGCCGGCGCCTTGGCTTCAGGCCGCTTGTTCTCCGGCTTTTTGTTCTCGGGCTTTTTGTTCTCGGGCTTTTTGTTCTCGGGCGTATTGGTCTTCGGCGCCTGGGGTGGCGGGGCCTCCGCCGTCTTGGGCTTTGTCTCGGCCTCGGGGGCTTCCACTTCGCTCGCAACTGGTTCGGCGGTGGCCGCCAGGGCGGGCTTGTCGGATCGCGGGTCGGTTGCGGGCGACGGCTCCTGGGTCGTCGCGTACAAGGTGGCCCCACTGATGATCATCAATACAGGGCCAGCCAAT
>CAIXSC010000788.1 GCA_903921945.1 uncultured Planctomycetaceae bacterium | reverse complement strand
GGCCACCAACGGGATCAACGCTTTCGGCGCGGTATGGACGTTGCGGCGGTTGTGCCGGGCGGCTCACGCCGCGCCGCTCGTGCCCGCATGGCTTGCACGGCGATACTCGCGCCAGCATGGCGCATCCGGCGATGCTCGAGCCGTGGCCCTAGCGCTCCGGTTTTCCAGGACTCGCGGCCATGCTAGCATTCGCCCCCATGGCGACTACCCCGATGATGCAGCAGTACCACGATGCGAAACAGGCGTGCGGCGACGCGCTGCTGTTGTTTCGCATGGGGGATTTTTACGAACTGTTTTTCGAGGATGCCAAGACGGCCGCTCGAGTTCTCGGCCTAACGCTCACCAGCCGCGACAAGGGCGAGAACCCGGTTCCGATGGCCGGTTTTCCATTCCATCAACTCGACGGTTATCTCGCGAAGCTGATTCGCGCCGGCCATCGCGCGGCGGTCTGCGAACAGGTGGAAGACCCCAAGAAGGCGACCGGCTTGGTGCGCCGCGAGGTCACTCGAGTCGTCACCGCCGGCACGCTGACCGACGACGCCTTGCTCGATCCGCGGGAAAGCAACTACTTGGCCGCGGTCTGTATCGGCGGTGGCAAGCATGGATCCGCTAGCGTTCGAGCCGCTTCCGACCGGCATGCCCCCGAGCGAGCCAGTCCCGAGCGAGCCAGTCCCGAGCGAGCCGGCTCTGAACGGGCCGGCTCGAGTCGGTCGGCGGCTGATTGGGTCGGGATCGCCTGGGCGGAGCTGTCAACCGGCCGGTTTTACGCCGCCGAGTTTCCACGGTGGCAACTCGCCGATCAACTCGCCCGTATCCGCCCAGCGGAGTGCCTGGTGGCTGAAAGTGCGGCGAGCGGTTTTCCCAGGGCCCGCGAGATGATGGTCACGGCGCGGCCCGACTGGGCGTTCGGCCATGAAAACGCGTTGGCGGCGCTAACCCGGCATTTTCGTACCCAAACGCTGGAAGGTTTCGGGTTCGCCGAGGAAGACTCGCTCGCCGTGCGCGCGGCCGGCGCCGCGTTGGAATACCTCAAAGAGACGCAACGCGTGTCGCTGGACCATTTGGACCGGCTGATCCCGTACAAGCCGGGGCAAACGTTGGAAATCGACGAGGCTTCGCGGCGAAGCTTGGAAATCTCGCGCACGATGCGCGAGGGAAAACGCGATGGCTCGCTGCTGGCGGTGATTGATCGCTCGACGACACCCATGGGCTCGCGCCTGCTTGCCGATTGGCTGGCCGCGCCGTTGACCGACCGCGCACGGCTCGACGCGCGGCTCGATTCCGTCGCCGACCTTCGCGATTCGGCGCCGTTGCGGGATGCGCTACGAGATCACTTGCGGGGCGTCTACGATTTGGAACGGCTTTTGGCCCGCGTTGTCACGGGCCGCGCCAGCCCGCGCGATCTATCGTTCGTCGGCCGCACACTCGCCAGCTTGCCCCGCCTGAAAGATCCACTTGCTGGCCGACCTGCCGCTCTGCTGGAAGAGCTCCGCGGGCGGCTGGATGAATGCCCCGATCTGCGCGACGAGCTTGCCCGCGGCCTGCAGGACGATTGTCCGCTTTCCGCCCGCGAAGGCGGCTTCATTCGCGCCGGCTACTCGGCGGAGCTCGATCAACTGCGGGAACTGGCGTCGGGCGGCAAGCAGTGGATCGCTCAATACCAAGCCCAGGAGGCCCAGGCTTCGGGGATCCCCACGCTTAAGGTGGGCTACAACAAAGTCTTTGGTTATTTCATCGAAATCACCAATACGCATAAAGACAAAGTCCCGCCCCAATACATCCGCAAGCAGACGATTGCCAACGCGGAACGCTATATCACGCCGGAATTGAAAGAGTACGAAGACCGTGTGTTGAACGCGGACCAGCAGGCGATCGAACTCGAACTGGCGCTGTTCCAGACCTTGCGCGACCGAGTGGCCGATTCGGCCCATCGGCTGCAAGCGGTGGCGACCGCGATCGCCGAACTCGATGTGCTCGCGGGGCTCGCCACGCTGGCTCGCGAACGCGGCTACACGCGGCCGGTGCTCGTGGACGAACCCGGATTAAAAATCCTCGAAGGCCGCCATCCAGTGCTCGACATCCTCGAGCCGGCCGGAACGTTCGTGCCGAACGACACGGTTGCCAACGCCGGCTCGATCCTGCTCATCACCGGTCCCAACATGGCCGGAAAAAGCACGTATATCCGCCAAGTCGCGCTACTGACGTTGATGGCGCAGATCGGCAGTTTCGTGCCGGCGAAAACGGCGGAAATCGGCATCGCCGACCGGATTTTCGCCCGCGTGGGGGCAAGCGACGAGTTGTCGCGCGGTCAGAGCACGTTCATGGTGGAGATGACCGAGACGGCGAGAATCCTCAACACGGCGACCGCGCGGAGCTTGGTCATCCTGGACGAGATCGGCCGTGGCACCAGCACCTACGACGGTGTTTCGCTCGCCTGGGCGATTGTCGAGTTCCTCCATGATCGCATCGGCTGCCGCACGCTGTTCGCCACGCACTACCACGAACTGACCGACCTCGCGAAGTCGCTTGACGGCATCCGCAACCTCAATGTGGCCGTGAAGGAATGGGAGGACAATGTGGTCTTCCTGCACAAGATCATCGATGGCGCGGCGGATAAAAGCTACGGTATCCATGTCGCCCGGCTAGCTGGCATCCCAAGGGAAGTGAACGAGCGGGCGAAACAGATCCTCGCGCAGCTCGAATCCGAACACCTTGGCGAGGACGGCCGGCCGAAAGTCGAACGGCGATCGGCCAAGCGGCGTCGGGG
>CAIXSC010000787.1 GCA_903921945.1 uncultured Planctomycetaceae bacterium | reverse complement strand
CCTACTGCCTACTGCCTACTGCCTACTGCCTACTGCCTACTGCCTACTGCCTACTAGCAACCAGCAACTAGCAACTAGCAACTATCTAACCCTTTTTCTTTTTCTTCGCTTTGACTGTGGCTCCGCCCCAGAGCGCGGGCTTGTTCGACGCGTTCCAACTGTCCCAGCGTTTTTGCAACGCGGCGACCTTGTCCGGCATCGCTGCGGATAAATCTTTCGACTCGGACGGGTCCTTCGCCAGGTCGAACAGCTGCACGCCGCTGGTGCCGCTTTGGTTCGGCGCGTCGGCCGCCAAGTCATATCGCACGAGCTTCCAATCGCCCTCGCGGATGGCCATTTGCGAGCCAAACCGCCAGAAGAGCGCCTCGTGCGGCGGGCCACTCTTTTCGCCCTTCAAGTACGGCCAGAGGTCGACGCCTTCGAGCTTCCATTCGGGCCGCCGCTCGACACGGGCCGCGGCGAGCAATGTCGTGTGCAGGTCGATCTGAATGGCCGGATTCGTGAATACGCCCGGCTGGAGCGTGCCGGGCCACGCTAGCAAGAACGGGACGCGAATGCCGCCTTCCAACGTGGTGCGTTTGCTGCCGCGCAGCGGCGAATTGCTCGATCCGTTGGTCGTCGTGCCCGGCATCGTTGGACCGCCGTTATCGCTGATGAAAGCGATGACTGTATTCTCGGCTTGCCCCGTGGCTGCCAGCTTGGCCCGCACCGCTCCTACCGCGTCGTCCATGGCCGACATCATGGCGGCGTAGGTGCGACGTGTCGTATCGGCGATTCCCGCGAACTTCGCCAACCGCGCGTCTGTGGCATGCATCGGGGTGTGGACCGCGTTGAACGTCAGATACAAAAACCAGCGCTGGTCGCGTTGCCGTTCAATGAAGCCACACGCCTCGCGAGCGAACGCGTCGGTCAGGTAGCCCACTTCACTTTCCGGAACCTGGGTTGTCCCGCGGAAGATGTCCGACGCGCTCACATAGCTGTGCGCGCCGCCCAGGAACCCAAAGAACTCGTCAAAGCCGCGGCGCTGCGGATGGTAAGCCGGCAGTCCGCCCAGATGCCACTTCCCGACCATCCCCGTGCGATATCCGGCCGCCTTCAGACGGTCGGCGAGCGTCTGCTCACCCAATGGCAAACCCGCGGCTCCGCCTCCTGGATTGAACTCATGGCCAAACCGATTCTGATAACGCCCGGTCAGCAGCCCGGCCCGAGTTGGCGAACAGTACGGGCCCGAAACATATCCCTGAGTGAACCGGACACCGTCCTTCGCGAGCGCATCCAAGTGGGGCGTGGGAATGTCGCGACAACCGTGGAAACCGACGTCGGCGTAGCCCATGTCATCGCCAACAATCAACAACAGATTTGGCGTCTTCGCCGGCTCGGCCGCCTGCGTCGAATGGAAACCAAGGGCCAGCGCTAGCCAAGCCGCCGCGAACGCGGCCCAATAACTCCGCGAGGACATAGAAAAAGTCTCCGTGTGGATGAGAGGCGACTAGGTTACCATGTCGAGCCATCCGATTGTCCCAGGAGTGCCATGATGAACCAGCTCTCACACCGGACTCGTTCTATCTCGCCAGCCGCCACGACCGAGTCTTTTCCCCGCTCCACCAACCAGATTGCGGGCCACAATCGGATCCACGTTCGGATCCACGTTGTGGGACTCCATCGCTGGATCGGAGGATTCGCCATCGCTCTGGCAGCCGTGCTCGACCCGAGCGGCGGATTCGGTGCGGTCGGCAGGTTCCTCTCCGCCACCACTGCCGCCACCGCTGCCGCAGCGGACATCCCGGACACGCCGGCAGGTTGGACCACACTGGCGCCGCGTGACGAACTGAAACCGCGATTCGAGTATCAGGCTGCCGGCGGATTCCGCGACGCGGCACGGTGGATCATTGCGGCGGACGAACGCCCCGGCCTGATCGGCTGGTGGGAAACCAAGGTTCCCGTCGAAGGTGGACAAGCCTATCGCTTCGCGATCCGCCGCCGCTGCGAAGGCGTGGCTGATCCCCGACAGGCATGTTACGCCCGCATCTTTTGGCAGGACGCCAATGGCGGCACGGTGCTCCGCGACAAACCGGCCTTCGCCACCTACATGCCCGGCGCGGTGCCGCAAGCGTTGCCGGACTATCCGGCCGACACCGACCTGGGCGGCGGCTGGACTCTGGTCACCGACCATTACGAGGCTCCCAAGGCGGCTCGCCGCGCGGTCGTTCAACTCGCGTTCCGCTGGTCGCCGTCGTCGCGGGTCGAATGGAGCGGATTCGAGTTCGCGCCGGTGGCCGCCAAACCGAAGCGTATTGTGCGGCTCGCCACCGTCCACAAAGTCCCGCGCGAGGGCACGACGTCGGCCGATAAGTGCGCGCTCTTCGCCCCGCTGATCGCGCAAGCGGCCGAACGCAAGGCCGATCTCGTAGTCCTGCCGGAAACGCTCACCGCCCTCCGCGGCAAGTGGGACTACGAGGCGGCAGCCGAGCCGATCCCCGGCCCATCCACCGACTACTTCGGCCAACTTGCGAAGAAGCATGACCTGCACATCGTCGCCGGCCTGGTCGAACGCGACGGACGGCTCATCTACAACGTCGCCGTGCTGATCGGCCCCGACGGCCAAATGATCGGCAAGTACCGCAAGGTGTGTCTGCCGCGTGGCGAGCATGACCAGGGAATCCAGCCCGGTTCCGGATTTCCCGTGTTCCAAACGCGGTTCGGCAAAGTCGGGATGATGGTCTGCTACGACGGATTCTTTCCCGAACCGGCCCGCGAATTGGCGAAGAACGGCGCCGAGGTGATCGCCTTCCCCGTCGCCGGCTGCAACCCGACGCTCGCCGCCGCCCGCGCCTGCGAGAACCACGTCTATCTGGTCAGCAGCACCTACACGCCCGTGGAATCGAAATGGATGGTCACAGGTGTCTTCGGCCATGACGGCCAGTTGCTCGCCCAAGCCAAGGAATGGGACTCGATCGCCGTCGCCGAAGTCGATCTGAACGAACCGCTGCTCTGGCCAAGCATGGGCGATTTCCGCGGCGAAATGCAACGCGCGCGGCCCCGCTAGCGCGAATGAAGAGATATTTTGGCCACGGACTAACACGGAAAACACGGAAGGAAGGCCAACGCCCCGTTCGTTTTTTCGAACGAGGCAAAAGTTTGGCCATTCGTCCTTATCCGTGCTCATGGGGACTTCTTGGTCCCTATCCGTTCTTATCTGTCCCGATCTGCCCCAATCTGCCCGAATCTATCCCTATCCGTGTCCATCAGTGCTATCCGTGGTTAAAAACACGCGACCGACACCGTCTCAGTCGCCGGACGCATCAGTGGCCGCTTTGCCGGGGCGGTCGAGGGCCGCCGGCCGCGCGTCCCGAAACTGCGCGAGCGCCGCTTCGAGTTTGCTCGCGCGAACGGCCGCTTCTCCCGCCAATCCCTTGGCGTTGAGCGGTGACTTCTCCTCGGGATCCGTTTCCAGGTCGAAAAAGCGACCGTCGCGGTACAGCTTGTAACGGTGGTCAAACACAAACTCGGTGACTTTCTTCGCGTTGTTTTGCCGGGGCGAATACCAGTGATAGAGCCACTCGCGGGGTGAACCGCGTTCGCCCCGCACCTGCGGCAGGAAACTCACGCCGTCCGAGCCTTGCGGCGGCCCGATCCCGGCCGCTTCGCAGATCGTGGGTAGAAAGTCCACGCTGCTCACCAGATCGCGGTTCACGCGTCCCTCGCGGATCACGGCCGGCCAACTGGCGATCAGCGGCACTCGGGTTCCACGCCAAGTCGTCGTTCCCTTGCCACCCCGCACTTCGCGGCCCTGGAAACGGCTCGTTACGCCTCCACCTGTCCCATTGTCTCCCAGAAACAATACGAGCGTGTTGTCCCGCAGCCCCAAGTCGGCCAACCGCTGGTCGAGCTGTCCGACCAACTTGTCCATGAACTGGGTCATTTCGCCAAAATGCCGTTCGTGTTGCGACGCCTTTTCTCCCGTCGTCTTGGGGTTCCAGTCGGGACTGTCAGGTGTTGGCTGAAACGGGTTGTGCGTCAACATCATTGGATAATAAAGAAAGAACGGACGGTCCTTATGGCGCGCGATAAAGTCGAGCGCGAAATCCTGGACCAAGCTCGGACCGTACTCGCCGTTCGCGAAATCGAGCTCGCGGCCGTTGTGTTCGAGCCCCGGATTGGCGTATCGGGGCGGCCGCCGCGTATGTTGCCACAGGTACGACTCGTCGAACCCGAAATGCTTCGGCGAATCCGGCTCGCGGCCCAGTTGCCACTTTCCACACACCGCCGTCCGATAACCGGCTTTCTGGAACAGGTGGCCGAAGGTGGTCTCCGAGCGCGGCAACAATCCGAATTGCACATAGTTTCGCACGTTGTGCAGGCCGGTCATCAACTGAACGCGGGTCGGCGTGCAGAGCGGTTGGACATGGCACTGTTCGAACCTCACGCCCCGGGCTGCGAGCCGATCCAGATTGGGAGTGCGGTAAGACTGGCCACCATTCGCCCCCACGCACTCGTAACCAAAGTCGTCCGCCATGACTAGGACAATGTTGGGACGTTTCGCGGGCGGATCGCCGCTAGGAGCGGCTGCTTCAACGCCTGATCGCGGACCGGCCAGAATGGCGATCGCGAACAAAGAGACCAGCACGGGAAGCGCGGCCAGTGCGTGAAGCGAGTGCAGCGTGGCCAACGCCGGAAGCGTGGCCAACGAACGCAGAGTGGCCAAAAACGGCCTGTGG
>CAIXSC010000786.1 GCA_903921945.1 uncultured Planctomycetaceae bacterium | reverse complement strand
GTGATGGCCTTCGAGCAGCAACCGGCCGATGCGGGGATGCACGGGCAGGCGGGCAAGCAAGCGGCCGGTCGGGGTAAGTTGTCCGTCGCGCAGGGCTCCGATCTGTTCGAGCAGCTCGGTCGCCTTGCGCGCGGCGGCCGCGCGCGGCGGTTCAAACCATGGGAACGCGAGGATGTCAGCTTCGCCGAGCGAATGCAGTTGCAGGATGGCGCCGGCCAAATCCACTCGCCGCACCTCGGGTTCATTGTGGGCGGGGCGCGAACCATGCTGAGCGCCGCTCCAGAGCCGCACGCAGTGGCCCGGTTGGAGGCGGCCCGCGCGGCCCGCGCGTTGGTCGGCGGACGCTTGGGAGATCGCGGCCAGTTCAAGCCGGTCGAGTCCGACGGCCGGGTCGAACGCCAGGATGCGGGCTTGTCCCGTATCGATGACGCCAGTGACGCCGGGGACGGTGACCGAGGTCTCCGCCACGTTCGTCGCCAGGATCACTCGACGGCGCGGGCCCGGGTTGAGCACCGCGTCTTGCTGGTCGGCGGGAAGGTCGCCATACAGCGGCGCGATGTCGAACTGCTCGCGGCGGGCCATTTCCGCGAGGTGCCGCGCGGTCTGATGGATTTCGCCCACGCCCGGCAGGAACACGAGAATGTCGCCCGGAGTGCGGGGCAGCAACCTCCACAAGGCGCGAGTGATCACATCCGGCCAGGGCTGGCGCGCCTCACGCGGCATGTAATCGATGTCGACCGGAAACAATCGACCTTCGCTGGTGACTAGCGGGCAGTTGTCCAGGTAGCGCGCCACCGATTCGCCAGCGAGCGTCGCGGACATGACCACCACTCGCAGATCGGGACGGACCGTGCGACGCAGCAAACGCGTCATCCCCAGTCCCAGGTCGACATCGAGGCTGCGTTCGTGGAATTCGTCAAAGACGACAATGCCAACCGACTCGAGGAACGGGTCGTCGTGCAACATGCGAAGGAGCACGCCTTCGGTGACGACGAGAATCCGCGTATCGGGGCCAGCGCAGCGTTCGAAGCGGACTTGAAAACCGACTTCGCGCCCCAATTCGACACCTAACTCGGCGGCCATTCGTCGAGCGGCCGCGCGGGCGGCGATCCGGCGCGGCTCGAGCATCACGATCTGACGTTCGCCCGCCAGTCCCGCTTGCCATAACGCCACGGGAACTCGAGTCGTCTTGCCGGCCCCCGTGGGCGCCTGCAGCACGACACCACCTTCACCGCGAAGCGCCGCGACCAACGGAGGCAGCACTTGATCGATTGGCAGCGGTTCACGCATGAAGCAACGTCCTTTTCCGCCGGCCGCCCCGCGTCGAGGCCGACGCCGATGCCGACGCCGACGTCGACGTCGAGGCCGATACCCACGTCGAGGCCGACGCCGATGCCCACGTTGACGTCGAAGTCGAGGCCCGCGTCGAGGCCCGCGTCGTTATCCAACATCGGTCCATGGCGAGGAACTCAGGATTTCATCCATAGCATGGCAACGGTCATCGATCACTTGCCTTCGGTGGGCGTCAAACCGGGGACACTATCCAATGGTCGAGGAATCTAGGAGCGATGATCACGACGCAATCGTCAAGCGTAGGTCCGCGGATGCAAGTAGGTGTGGTGGGTTGAATCGAAAAGCGACACAGCGCACGAACCAGTAGCGCTCCAGTGGACGTGCTTGGTATCCTCCAGGACGAACCGGCCGTTCGCATCGCGTCGAGCGGAAGGGTGGGCCGGCTGCCACACTCCGCAATCGCGACTCGTGGTTCGCGACTCGCCAGCCATGGATCGTGAGCCGCGACTCGCAACTCGCAACTCGCGACTCGCAACTCAAGGTGTAGCAAAGAAATCGATGTCGCGCAATCCCTCCCGATTCCCCAACGACACGAGTTGGCCAAGCCGGCGAATCGCTCGGCGCCAGCCGGCGATCCGCCCATGAATGCGGCGGCCAGTCCATGTTCGACTGATCAGCGCACACAACTGGTCCATGTTGGCTAGCTCGGCGCATGCGGCCGGTCCGTATTCGCCCGTTCAGCGCACACGGCCAGTTCGTATTCCCCGGCTCAGCGCACGCGGTCGGATGTTGAGCGATCGCGATTTCGTCGCCAGGCGGCGTGAGCGAGCTTGGCGCACTCGATCAGCGTGATCGG
This sequence comes from uncultured Planctomycetaceae bacterium, assembly GCA_903921945.1. Taxonomy (GTDB): domain Bacteria; phylum Planctomycetota; class Planctomycetia; order Pirellulales; family Pirellulaceae; genus CAIXSC01. The sequence goes on along the minus strand of CAIXSC010000786.1, from coordinate 20,517 downwards.
GACGAGTGCCAAACCGATGATGAAGAGCCAATCCTGCCACGGATGCAGCGAGACGCGGAACACGGGTTGTGTGAATGGCAAGGCGAGGATCAGCAGTTGCAGGACAATCGATGCCAGGATCGCGAGGAGCAGGACCGGGTTGGTGAACCAGCCTAGCTGGAACACGGTCAGTGTGCGGCTGCGGACAGCCAGGGTTCGCAGGATTTCGTCGAAGACGACAACACAGAAGGCGACGGCCCGGGCCTCGTCGACCCGCTCGGGGAACGGCACATACACATAAGCGAAGGCGGCGAGCGCGACGCCGCTCACGAGAAGCCCTTGGAACAGGATGTTCGCCAATGTGGCGCCTGAGAGGAGCGGTTCGCGGGCCGGCCGCGGGCGGCGCCGCATCACACCCGGCTCGGGCGGTTCCAGCGATAACGCGAGCGCCGGCAAGCCATCCGTCACCAAATTGATCCACAGCAGTTGAATTGGCAACAGCGGCGCCGGCCAGCCGAGCAGAGTGGCGAACAGCATCAGCAGGATTTCGCCGAAATTGCAAGACAGTAAAAACGCCAGCACCTTGTGGATGTTGTCGTAAATGCCGCGGCCTTCTTCCACCGCGCTGACGATCGACGCGAAATTGTCGTCGGTCAACACCATGTCGGCCGCTTCTTTGGTGACATCGGTGCCGGCCACACCCATCGCAATGCCGATGTCGGCGGCCCGCAGCGCCGGCGCGTCATTCACTCCGTCGCCGGTCATGGCGACCACTTGGCCCCGTTCCTTCCAAGCTCTGACGATCCGCAATTTGTGTTCCGCCGAAACGCGCGCGTAGACCGCGACCTGTTCAACGCGTTCCTCCAAGGCGTGGTCGTCCATTCGATCCAACTCGGCGCCCGTCACGGCATCCTGTCCGGCTTCGGCAATGCCCAGTTCGCGAGCGACCGCCAGCGCTGTCGCTGGATGGTCGCCCGTGATCATCACGGGGCGAATGCCTGCTTCCCGACAGACGCGAACAGCTTCCCGCGCCTCGTCGCGCGGCGGGTCGATCATGCCAACAAGACCGGCGAATACCAAACGCGACTCGTCGACCGGTTCGCGTTCGCCGGCGTCCACGAGGCGATAGGCCAGACCCAGCACGCGGAGCGCTCGGGACGCCATTTCGGCATTGGCCGTCGACCAAGCGGCGCGACGCTCGGCCGTCAATGGCCGCTCGACGCCGTTCACAAGTTCGGCGACGCACTGTGCCAAGACGACTTCAGGAGCGCCTTTGACGCACAGACGCAGCGGTTCGCCGGTCGCGCGAATGAGCACGCTCATCGCCTTGCGTGTCGAATCGAACGGAACTTCGTAGACCAGGGACGCGGCGCGATCGGCGATTTCGACGTGTCCTTTACGCGCCACGACCAGCAAAGCGCCTTCGGTCGGATCGCCCACCACGCGCCACGTCGCGTCGCCCTGATCCGACGGGAGAATCTGCGCGTTGTTGCACCATGCCCCGATTTCCAACAAGACACGCGCGTCCGCGGGCGACGCGAGCGCCACTGGGTCTACCGGCACAATCTCGCCCCGAGGCGCGTAACCCGCGCCCGTGACTTGGTACCGTCGCTCGCCCGCCACCACTTCGCGAACCGTCATTTCGTTGCGGGTCAGCGTTCCCGTCTTGTCCGAACAGACCACGGAGACCGAGCCGAGCGTCTCGACGCTGGGCAGTTTGCGCACCAGCGCGTTCCGCCGCACCATACGCTGAAGCCCGAGCGCCAACGCGACCGTGACCACCGCCGGCAGCCCCTCCGGAACCGCGGCCACCGCAAGGCTGACCGCCAGCAACAGCGCCTCGAACACCGCTCCGCCGCGAGCCAACTGAAACAGGAAGATCACCGCCACAATGCCGAGGCAGACGCTCACCAGCACGCGTCCCAACTGTTCAAGCTGCCGCTGTAGCGGTGTGCGCTCGGGCGTGCTCTCATGAAGCAGGCCGGCGATCTTGCCAAGCTCGGTGCCCATCCCGGTCGCGACCACGACCGCGGTCGCCTTGCCCGCCGCGACAATCGTTCCCATGAACGCCATGTTGCGGCGATCACCCAGAGCGGTGGCGGCCGCCAGTTCGGCGTTCGCGTCCTTGTCGACCGCTGTCGACTCGCCCGTCAAAGCCGACTCCTGCACCGCCAGTCCGAAGGCGCGGAGAAGCCGGACATCCGCCGGCACATTGTCGCCCGCTTCCAACTCCACAACATCGCCCGGCACCAGTTCGCTGGCCGGTTCGGAGCGAGTCACGCCGCGCCGCCGCACTTTCGCGACCGGCGCCGAAAGCCGGCGGAGCGCCGCGAGCGCTCGCCCCGCCCGCTCCTCCTGCATGTAGCCGATGACCGCGTTGAGCAACACGATGGCGGCGATCGCCAACGTGTCGATCCATTCCCCCAAAACGCCGGCGATGACCGCGGCCGCCAGCAAAATCCAAATGACCAGCGCTCGGAACTGTTCGAGGAACAGCCGCCAACGCGGAACAGGAGCCGCCTCGGTCAAGCGATTGAGTCCAAACCGCCGCCGACGCTCGGCGGCCTCTTCCTCTCCCAGGCCCGTCGACGACGCGACGCCCAAGGCCTCCAAGACCGCTCCGAGTGCTAGCGAGTGAGGCTCTTTCACAGTGGGCATCGCCAGGGGTGTTTCATGCTAGGCCGCGGCGGTCGGCGTGGTCGCATTCGGTTTGGCTTTCGGCAGGAACCCGTAACCCAGGCAGCCGAGCATCGTCACCCAGAAAATCCAAAATGCGGGGCTACGGAAGCTGTGGAAATCGACCCAACTGCCGAACGATCCGCTGTAAGGTGTGTGGGCAAACCAATCCACGACCAGCTTCAAGCCGATCACGCAAACCAACAGATACGCCGAGATCTCGAAGCGGGGAAACCGTTCCAGCAGTTTAATGAACAGCACGGCCGCGAACCGCATCAGGATCACCCCTAACATGCCGCCCGCCACAACCACCCAGAGCTTCGGGTGGGGCCCGGACGGTTTCGGGTTCGAGCCGACCAGGGCGATCGCGGCCAGAATCGAGTCGATCGCGAACGCGATGTCCGTGGCTTCGATGACGAAGACGGTCGGCCAAAACGCGGCGTACTTCACGCCTTTCGCATCGGTTTCAGCCTTCTTTTCGCCGCCCTTGTCGCCCGCTGCGCCGATCGTCTGGCCATCGACGTCGCGAAGTTCCTCCTCGTGCTCGATGATCGGATGCCCATCCGGCCCGATCTCGATCTTCTGCTCGCCACCCTCGGACTTGTTCTCGAACAGGAAGTGCTTGAGCGCGACGTATAGCAGGTAGCCGCCGCCGATGAGCTTGACGATGGTCCAACGCAGCAGCAACTGCGCTGTGAAAATCGAAATGAAGCGAAACACGAACGCGCCGACCAACCCGTAGGTGAGGGCGCGGCCGCGTTGCCGAGGCGGCAAGCGTTTTGCCAGGAGCCCCAACACCAGCGCGTTGTCGATCGACAGGACACCCTCGAGCACCACCAGTAGGCCGATGACCGCCAAGTCGGGAATCTCAAACGTTTGACCGAAGGGAAGCATGGTGCGAAATCCGAGCGGTGGCGGTACGGCGCCGCAAGGCGCCGGGGTCGACAAAAACGAATCCCAGGCGGCGTTTCCACCCGCCTGACGGTTTCGTAGTCTAGCAGCGCGAACTCGAATTGGTCAGTCGCGGGCGCCCTAGCCATGTGCCGCCATCAGGGGTGGCCAGTGCTCCCCGTCGATTCTCCTGTCGAGTTTTCCGCCCATTTCGTGGCGGGCGGGGTGGCGGGAGGGGCGGCGGGTTCCTCCAGGTACGGCACGATCGCGGTGACTGTTGTTCCGTCGTCCGGGGAACTGGAGATGGAAAACGAGCCGCCCACCAGCCGTAGCCGTTCGGCCATGCCTTTCAGGCCAAACCCGTTCGTCGGTCGGCTTGGCGCGGAGAAACCATAGCCAAAATCGCGGATTCGCAGGTGCAGTTTTGGGCCTTTCCGCTCCAATTCGACGCGGATCACATCGGTGCCGCTATGTCGCCGAGCGTTGTTCATCGCCTCCTGGGCGACCCGGTACAGGGTCGTCTGGATGGCATCCGGCAACCGCCCGACCCCGGCATCCAGTTTCCAATCCACATGAATGCCGGAACCCTGGAACTGATCGACCAGTTGTTTCAGCGCAATGCCGATGTCGGCCCCGTCGAGCTCCGCGGGGCGAATCCCGCGGATCACGCGGCGGCCATCTTCCAGGCCGCGGCGCAGTTCGCGGATCGCCCGTTGCAAAGTGAATCGGGCGTTCGCCGTCAGCGGTCCCGCTTCGGTTGCCTCCAGTTCCATGATCGCGGCGGTGACGTGTTGCATGAGACCATCGTGAATGTCGTTGCAAACCGCCCGCCGTTCGCGTTCTTGCACGTCGAGCAGTTCGCGGAGCAATTCACGTTCGCGCCGCAATTCTTCGAGCAGCAGATGTTGGTCGGTGATGTCCAGTGTCAATCCGACAACACTTGCCGCCACGCCGTCCGCATCGAGGATTGGAGCGGCGAACGTGCGTACCCAGCGGATGGCGCCGTTGCGATGCACGATCCGGTATTCGTTGTCGTACTCGCGGCCGTCCGCCATCCGCTCGTCAAACCGCTCCGATTTCGCCCGCAGGTCATCCGGGTGGATGGCGGCCTGCCAGCCATAACCGGCCGTTTCTTCCTCGGTCAACCCTGACATTTCGCACCAGCGCCGGTTGACGAACGTATTCCGCCCCGCCATGTCCGCCATGAAGATACTGACGGGCGCGTTGGCCGCTAAGGCTCGAAACCGCTGCTCGGACCAACGCAAGGCGTCGGCCGCGATCTTCTGCTCGGTGACATCCCTGGCTGTCGCCACCAGTTCCGCCGTTTCGGGAACGAACCGCGTGTGCCAAGACAGCCAGCGATAGCCGCCGTCGCGGCAGCGGTAGCGGTTTTCGAAACCGATCGCTTCGTAGCCTTCGCCCTGATGCAGCCGGGCCGCCTCGCGGATGGTCGCGTCGACGTCATCCGGATGCACGAACGTGATGAAAGGTTGGCTCGTCAGCTCAGCCGTCGACCAGCCGAGGGCCCGGGACCAAGCGGAATTGACCCGGGTGAGGTAGCCGTCGCGGTTGGCCACGCACAGCATCTCGTTGCTGATCTCGAAAAAATCATACATGACGCGATCCGCTTGAAAGTCGGCTCACACATCGAAATAGAGACAGAATTCGTACGGATGCGGCCGCAATCGCACCTGGTCGGCCTCGCGCGCTCGTTTGTAGCTGACCCACTCGCGGATCGCGTCCTCCGTGAAGACGTCGCCGCGCAGCAGGAAGCTATGGTCGCGTTCGAGATTGTCGAGCGCCTCTTCCAGCGAGGCGGGAGTGCGGGGCACGCCGCTGCGTTCCTCGGGACGCAGATCGTAAAGGTCCTTATCCAACGGTTCGCCGGGAGAGACTTTGTTTTGAATTCCGTCGATCGCCGCCATCAGGATCGCGCTGTACGCCAAATAGGGATTGGCGCTCGGATCGGGACAACGGAATTCGACACGTTTCGCCTTCGGGCTGCTGCTGTACATCGGAATGCGGCAACAAGCCGATCGATTCCGCTGCGAATAGGCCAAGTTTACCGGCGCTTCATAGCCCGGCACTAGCCGTTTGTAACTATTCGTGGTCGGATTGGTGAACGCCAGGAGCGCCGGGGCGTGTTTAAGCACGCCGCCGATCGCATGCAGCGCCATGTCGCTCAAACCGGCATATCCCGAGCCGGCGAACAGCGGCTCGGAACCTTTCCAGAGCGAGAAATGCGTGTGCATGCCCGAGCCATTATCGCCGAAGATCGGCTTGGGCATGAAGGTGGCCGTCTTGCCAACGCGTCGAGCGGCGTTTTTCACGACGTACTTGTACAACATCGTCTGGTCGGCCATCTCGACCAGCGAGCAGTGGCGCATGTCGATTTCGCATTGACCGGCGGTGGCCGTTTCATGATGCTGCGCCTCGACGTCGATCCCGCAATCGATCAACAATTGCATCATCTCGCTGCGCAAGTCCATCATCTGGTCGGTCGGAGGAACCGGAAAATAGCCTTCTTTGTACCGCGTTTTGTAAGCCAGATTCGGCCCCTCCGCCCGGCCGCGATTCCATTCCCCCTCAGCGCTGTCGAGATGATAATAGCCTTCGTGCGCGTTTTGGTCGAACCGCGCGTCGTCAAACACAAAGAACTCGAGCTCGGGGCCGATTTGCACCGAATCGCCGATTCCGGTCCGCTTGAGATAATTCACCGCCTTGCGGGCGATGTTGCGGGGATCGCGCGAATAATCCTCGCGAGTGATCGGATCTTGAATCGCGCAAATCAACACCAGCGTTGGCGTTTTGGCAAACGGGTCGATAAACGCCGTGTTCGCTTGCGGAATCGCCAACATGTCGGACTCGTTCACCGCCTGCCAAGCCCGGATGGTCGATCCGTCGAAGCCGACGCCATCCTCGAACGTGTCCTCTTCCAGCTTGCCTGTCGGGATCGTGAAATGATGCCACGTGCCCGGAAAATCGGTGAACCGCAAATCGATCGCCTTCACATCCTTTTCGCGGCACAAGGCCAACACTTCCCGTGGTGTCATCGCTGTCGCCCCCTAATCGCTCGCCAACCAGCGCGGCCAAACGCCACGCTCACCCAGAACACAACTCGCCGAACTTCCCGCCATCACCCCGAGCCGGCTACATGCCATCCGCACCCGCCGGTCCCGTCACACAGTCCGGTCCCGTCACACAGACCGGTTCCGTCACACAGACCGGTTCCGTCACACAGACCGGTTCCATCACACAGTCCGAGCCCGTCACACAGTCCGGTTCCGTCACACAGTCCGGTTCCGTCACACAGATCGGTCCCGTCGCACAGTCCGTTCTCTTCGTACAGACCGTCCTCTTCGTACAGACCGTTCTCTTCGCGCAGTCCACTCATTCCAAAACCTGGCGTAGGAACTGCTGGGCCCTGGGCGTTTGCGGGGCCTGCAACACCTCGCTGGCCGGACCCTGCTCGACGATTTGCCCGTCGGCCAGAAAGAAGACGCGATCGGCCGCCCGTCGAGCGAAATGAATTTCGTGAGTCACCAGAATCAAGGTCAATCCGGCCCGCTTGAGTTCGCCGAGCGCCGACAACACTTCGCTCTTCAGTTCCGGATCGAGCGCGCTCGTGATCTCATCGCACAACAGGCCGCTCGGCGACATCGCCAACGCCCGGGCAATCGCCACTCGCTGCCGCTGGCCTCCCGACAACTGCCGGGGATAGTCATGGAGCCGTTCCGCCAGTCCGACCCGCTCCAGCAATTCGGCGGCCGACCGTCGACAGGCGTCAACGGGCATTCGCAGCACCTGCCGCGGCGCCTCCATCACGTTCTGCAGCGCCGTCATGTGGGGAAAGAGCTGGAAATCCTGGAAGATCATGCCGTACAGCCGCCGCACCGCGGCCGTTGCCGCCGGATTGCCGTTGGCCGGCGTTAGCCGATGCTGTCCAACGCGAATCGCGCCGCTGTCGAACGGGCACAGGCCATTGATGCACCGAAGGAGCGTCGATTTTCCGCCGCCGCTCGGCCCGACCAACGCCACGGTCTCTCCCGGGCTGATCGTCATGCTGATGCCGTCCAGCACCATGCGGCCACCGTAGCGCTTGGTCACATTCTCGAGCACGATCCCATTTACCGCGGCCATCAGGTGACTCCTTGGCGAACCAGTGTACCAAGAGCTGGGAACGAAACACGAACGCCAAGCCCCAAGTGTAGGCGGCCTGCTAGGCGTTAGCGTGGCCAAGCCAAACCGGCGGGACGGACGGGACGGGTCGCGAAGCGGCCTGGGCCGCCGCCTTCGTACACGCTGAATTCGCCCCAGACGGGCAATCGCGGAGCGACGGCTCGAGCCTGGGCGACCGTCAGGTTGAACTCGCGGAGGAAGTCCATGGTGCCGCCTCGACCGGTGAACTCGACCGAACACTGTTGGTCGAACAACAGGTTGTCGCGTTGCGCGGCTCCGTCAATCGTGGTCGACAGTCCGGCCGCTACCGCGAGCAGATTCGGCACGCGTCCCAGTTCGCCGAACTGCCGCTCGTCCACGGCCAAATCGCCCGCCAGCAGCACGTCGTCCTCGTCCAATCCATCGTTGCGAACCGCCCGCAACACGTCGTCCATAAGATTGATTTCGCGGGCCGAGTCTTCCGGATCGATCTGCGCGTTGATGATCGAGAACGTGAACGCCTCGCGCGGATCCGGCCCGCGAACGCGAAACCACGCGACCAGCGGTTCGCGATCGAGCAGATCATCGTCGTCCCGCACCGTATACGTTTGGTTGCGATCCACCTCGATCATCGACCGGTCGAAGAGGAATGCGTACTGAGCCTTGGGATCGGTCCGGCCGAGCCGCGGTCCAATCACATAATCGTAGTGGGAACCGTCCTCGTTCACGCGATCGCATAGTTCGGGCAAGGCGTTCGGCGATCGCGGCGACAATCCCTGAACCGCAATGACATCAAACTGGCGAACCACATTCGCCAAGAGCGTTGCCGCGGCCGCGTCGCCCAACCGCCGTTCGTCCCAGCCTTCCCAATTCCAGGTGGCGATTCGCACCGTTTCGGCCTCGCGGGGTGGTGGACGGGTCGAGACGGCTGCCGGAGTTGCCGGTCCGCTGGCCCATGGACCGAACCCGGACTGGCCCGATTGGCGGCTGCGGAAGGCGAAGTAAAGCAACGCCAGGGCTGCGACGACGAAAAGCAATCCAACCGGTCGACGTGCCATTTGCCCCTCCATGGGCGACTCGAACTACCAACCTGCCCACCGCTCAACCCGGCCCCCCCGGACACTCAACACGGCCCCCCGGACAATCGTGCAACGGCGGCAGCCGTGGCGCAGCCCGAACGCCGCCGCTGCGCGAGGATCCCCGGCGCCGCGCAGCTTGCGGCGCATCTTGCCAAAAACCGGGCTAGCTGGCGATAGCGTTCCGCCAACCCGGCCGCGCTATTTCGCCATCGGCAACTGTTCCAGCCATGCGAGCGACTCGGTTTGCCACGCATCCCACATCGGCCCCTTGTAGCCGTTCAAGCCATGACCTCCCGAGGGCAACTCGAGGTAGCGGCTCGGGATGTTATGCTTCCGCAACGCCTCGTGGAATACGCGGCTATTGTCCGGCGGCACCGGTTTGTCATCCAACGCGTGGGCCAGAAAGGTCGGCGGAGTCCGGTCGGTAACCTGCAACTCGTTGGAGAAACGCCGGACCAGTTCGGCGGTCGGGTTGGCGCCCAGCAGATTGCGTTTCGAACCTTGATGGGTGAAGTCGCTGGTCATGCTGATCACGGGGTAGACCAAAATCGCGAAATCCGGTCGGCAACTCGATTTGGCCACCGGTTCGTTGGCGGCCGGATCGCCAGCGTCGAAATGCGTGGCCGCGGTCGACGCCAGATGGCCGCCGGCCGAAAAGCCGAGGATGCCGATGCGGTGCGGGTCGCATTTCCATTCCGCCGCTCGAGCGCGCAGCGTCCGCAACGCCTGCTGGGCGTCAAGGAGCGGCACCTCGGAACGCCCTGACGGCAAGCGGTATTCCAACACCGCGCCGGTAATGCCGTGGCGGTTCAGCCAAGCCGCGATGCCGTGGCCTTCGGCGCCCGTGACCAGTCCGCCGTAGCCGCCGCCCGGGCAGATGACGATCGCCGGTCCGCGCGGTTGCGGAGCCGCATGCACGGTCAGAAACGCTTCGCCTTCCCCCGGAACGCCCGGAGCGGTTGGCGCTCGGCCACCCCACAATGCGATCCGCGCGGGCTTCGCGTTCGGGGCTTCGTCGGCGGCCGCGACGGGCCGCGCCAACATCAGCAGCGGCATCAGCGCCGTCACCATCAGCGGCATGAAAGCCAGCAGACCGAGCCCCGCGAACGGCACAGCGGACATGAACCGCGAATCCAGCCGTAATTCACAAGCGGCGGTTGATTCAGCGAGCGCACCCCGGCCTACCAGCCCTGCCGTTCGGCCGTTCTTCCCAATTCCAACCTTCATGACGCATGCTCCCTGGAGGAAACCGGGACAAGCGAAAGGCTGGCCCCGTCGCGGCATGATAACGATCGCGGGAGTGTCGGCGGACAGGGAAAAATGTGGACCGGGCAACGAGGGACCGGAGTGCCTGACCAAGGTTGCCAGACTACGAGAACCGGAACTTGTTCGAGGCGGGTTTCGAAGTCACGCCGGTGAGCCGGATGTCTTTGCCGCTGGCGGCAAGCGTTAGTTCCCAGACGCCGCTCGTCCCATCGAACAGGATCGCGTCGTAATCGCTGCCGTAGCCGATGACTTGCAGCGTGTCGTCGGCGTAATCGTCGATGATGTCGAGTTCGCCGCGGTCGGTCGAGCTGGAATCAAATCGGAACACATCGATGCCGCTGCCGCCGGTCAACGTGTCTTGACCAAGTCCGCCGAGGATCGAATCGAGTCCATCGCCGCCGAAGATCTCGTCGACGCCAGCGCCGCCTTCCAGGTAATCGTCGCCGCCGTAGCCGTAAAGCACGTCGTTGCCGGCTCCGCCCAGAATCGAGTCGGCGGCGGAACTGCCGTAGATCGTGTCGTTTCCATTGGCGCCGTCAATCGATACGACATCCACGAGCGAGACGAACGACGTGGCCGCGGTATTGGCGCGGAAGTCGAACGTGTCGTTGCCCGAAGTGCCGACAATTTTCGCGCCGTTGGCGTCCACGATTTCAACGCTGTTTTCCGTGCCGAAGAAGTTGGCCAGTTGGAAGTCCTCGGCAAGCGACGGGTTGCCGGAGTTTTCCAGCCGATCGGTGCCGGCTCCGCCGAGCAGGGTGTCGTTGAGCGCATCGGCGGGGAGCGACCGGATCAGGTCGTTGCCGGATCCGCCCCGAACGTCGTCGTCACCTTCGCCGCCTTCCAGCGTGTCGGTGTCGGCGCCGCCATCCAGCAAGTCATTGCCGGCATAGCCGAACAGCAGGTCGTTGCCTTCGTCGCCGTAGAGCGTGTCGGCCAACTGGGTGCCGTAAAGCGTATCGTCGCCGGCTCCGGCATCCACCGCGGCGACGTCCGTCAGCGTGACGAAGGAAGTCCCGCCGCTGTTGCGTCGGAAATCGAAAACATTGTTTTCGCTATTTCCCAACAGCCAGTAGTTATTGCCGTCCACCGTTTCGAAGCCGTTGGTCTGGCCGGCGAAACCAGGAAGCACGAAATCGGCGTTTCCGCTGTTGACCAGCGTATCGCTGCCGGAACCGCCTTGCAGCGTGTCGCCCTCGGCATCGGATCCGCTGATTTCCACCACATCGTCGTCGCCGCCCGCATCGATGATGTCGTTGCCGTCGCCGCCATTGAGCGTATCGGCGCCGCCGCCGCCGGTGATCGAATCGTTGCCGGCGCCGCCAGAAACGAAGTCGTCTCCATCGCCGCCATCCAGCACATCCGAGCCGCCGTAGCCGTACAACAGATCGAGACCGGTTCCACCGAGGATCGTTTCAACGCTTGTCGTGCCGTGGATGGTGTCGTTGCCGCTGCCGCCATCGATGGTTGTGACGCCATTGAGTTGGACGAACGAAGTGGCCCCGGCGTTCGCGCGGAAGTCCAACGTGTTGCTCGAATTGTTTCCGAGGAGCTTGACGTTGTTGGCATAGATCGCCTCGATGCCGTTGGTGGCGCCGAGGAATTCGCCAAGGACAAGATCCGGGACGGGCGACCCGGTGCCGATGTTCGTCAATCGGTCGTCGCTGCCGTCGCCGCCCACGAAGCTGTCGTTCTCCGCTTCGCTGCCCTGGGTTTGGATGTTGTCGTCGCCCGCTCCAGCGTCCAGCGTGTCGCCGCCCGCGCCGCCGTCCAGCACGTCGTTGCCGCCGTATGCATAGAGGAGGTCGGTGCCGTCGCCGCCGCGAATCGTGTCGGCTCCGCTGCTGCCATGGATTGTGTCATCGCCACCAAGCCCTTCGATCGCGGCGACGTTGCTCAGCGTGGCGAAGGTCGGCGTGGTGGTGTTCGTGCGGAAATCGAGCGTGTTCGCGGCGCTGGTGCCGACGATTTTCGCGTTCTTCGCATCAATCGCTTCGATGCCGTTCGACGACGCGACAAAGCTCGCGAATTCCAGGTCGGACGGCGTTGTGGCCGTGTCGACGTTCACCAGCGTGTCGGTGCCGAGTCCGCCTTGCAAACTGTCTCCGGACGACTCGCTGCCTTGCGTTTGAAAGGTGTCGGCTCCAGCGCCGGCGTCGATCGTGTCGGCGCCCGCGCCGCCGTTGAGCACATCGTCGCCGCCGAAACCGTAGATCTGGTCCACGCCCTCGTTCCCGCGAATCGTGTCCGCGTTCGCCGTGCCGTAGATCACGTCGTTGCCACCCAGGCCGTCGATGGAAGCGACGTTGGTCAGCGTGATGAACGTTGGCGTTTCGCCCGTCGTGATCCGGAAGTCGAACGTGTTGTCGTTGGCGTTGCCGACAAGGCTCGCGCCATTGCCATCGAACGCTTCGATGCCGTTTGTCGAGGCGGTGAAGCCGCTCAACACCATGTTGTCCGTCGCGGCCCCGCCGTTCGACAGTGTGTCCGTGCCGGTGCCGCCGACCATCGAGTCGCCGTCTCCGTCGATGGTCTTCACCAGGAACGTGTCGTTGCCGGCGCCGGCTTGAAGCGTATCGGCGCCCGTGCCGCCGGACAGCGTGTCGTTGCCGTCGCCGCCATCCAGCGAATCGACATCGCCATAGCCATACAGAATATCGTCCCCGTCGCCGCCGATGATCGAGTCGACGCCATCCGAGCCGTAAACGGTGTCGTTGCCGCCGCCCACATCGATCACCGTGACATCGGTCAGTTTCGCCAGCAGCGGCAAGTCGCTGAGCCGGAAGTCCAAGAGGTTGGCGTCGTTGTTTCCCACCAGTTTGGCGTTGTTGCCATCCAGTTCCTCGATCGAAGTGGAGCGGGCGTTGAAGCTGTAGAGCACCAAATCGGTGCTGCCGATGTTGACAAGCTTGTCGGTGCCCGCGCCGGCCGCGATCACGTCGCTCACGGACTCGGTGTGTTGAGTCCGGATTTCGTCGTTGCCATCGCCGCCAAGCAAGGTGTCGGTGCCCACGCCGCCGTCCAGCGTGTCGCCGCCCGCGCCGCCTTGCAGCGTGTCGTTGCCTTCGCCCCCGGCCAGCGAGTCGGCTCCTTCGCCGCCATCGAGCGTATCGGTACCCGCCAAGCCAACGATCGAATCGGCGCCGTCGCCACCCACCAGCAAATCGTCGCCTTCGCCGCCGTCGATGGTGTCGTTGCCGCCTTGACCGTAAATGGTGTCGTTCCCGGTTCCACCGCTGATGGAATCCGACGAGTTCGCGGCGACAAGGAAGTCATCGCCGCCAAGCCCGTCGATTCCGACCACGCCCGTCAGTGTCATCGGCACCGATGTGCTGACGCGGAAGTCGAGCACGTCGTTGACGCTGGTGCCGGTGATCCGCTGATTGTTCCCCACGACAACCTCGACCTCCATACCGAGACCGCGGAAGTCGTTCAGGATGAGTGGCGTGGCCGCGTAGTTCAACAATCGGTCCGTGCCGTCTCCGCCCGACATCGCGTCGCCAAGCGCCTCCATGACTTGGACGTACAGGTCATCGTTGTCGTCGCCACCCCGCACGGCGTCGGCGCCCTGGCCGCCGATCAGGGTGTCATTGCCTTCGGCGCCTTCCAGCGTGTCGTTGCCAGTGCCGCCATAGAGCGTGTCGGCCCCGTCGAATCCGAACACCGAGTCGTCGCCATCACCGCCGTCCAGGTAGTCGCCGCCGCCATACCCGTAGATCTTGTCGTTGCCTCCCTGGCCAAAGAACAGATCGCTGCTGGAAGTGCCACGGATGACATCGTCACCGGCGCCGCCAACCACATACTTGGCACGCACCAACGTCACACTTTGCGTGCCGGAACTGTTCAGCCGGAAGTCGAAAACGTTGGGGCCATCCGTTCCCGCGATCGCTCCGCCGTTCATGGCGATCGTCTCAATGTCGGCCAAGAGTCCGAGAAACCCGTTGAGCGAAATGTCGGTGGGAGCGCTCTGACTGGTGATGTTGACCAAGGTGTCGGAGCCATCGCCGCCGTTGAGCACATCGGTCTCGGCGGATCGGCCGACGACGCGAATCTGATCGTCGCCTGAACCGCCCTGGACGGTGTCCACCACTGCCGCGTCGGAGCCCGCGTCGAGGATATCGTTGTCCTCGCCGCCCACCAGCAGGTCGCTTCCCTCGCCGCCTTCCAAGTAGTCATTCTTGGCATAGCCTTGCAGGGTGTCGTTGCCAGCGCCGCCATACAGCGAGTTGACTTCGTCCGTGCCTTGAATCGTGTCGTCGCCCCCCAAGCCATAGATGCCGGTCACGCCTGAAAGCGCTACGAACGCGCTGCTGCCTGTGCTCAATCGGAAGTCCAACACATTGGCCGATTCATTGCCGCGGATCGCCGCGTTGCCCCCGGCAATCTGCTCGATGCCCGCCACGGTTCCCGGGAAGTTCGCGAGAAACAAATCGGCGCCGTTGGTCAGATTCACCAACCGGTCCACGCCGGCCCCGCCCAATAACACGTCGTTCAAAGACTCGCTGGCCTTCGTGCGTATCGTGTCATCGCCAGCGCCCCCCTCAAGCCGATCGACGCTTGCATCCTCGCCCGAACTGCCATCCATGGTGTCGTTGCCCGCGCCACCGATGAGCGTGTCGGCGCCGGCGTCGCCGAAGAGCGAATCGTTGCCCGCTCCACCGTCGATCGAATCGTTTCCGGCGCCGCCGTAGATCGTATCGACCCCCGTGCCGCCAACGATTTCGTCATCGCCGCCCAAGCCCTGGATCGAGGCCACTCGCTGCAACGACACGCCATTGAAGTCGAGCACATTGGCGCTGGCTGTGCCGAGGATCGCGAAACTTTTTCCATCCAGCGTTTCGAAGCCAACAGCCCCCGACCCCGTGCGGCCGAACGCTTCGAGCGTGACGTTGCCGCCAACGAGTTCCAACATGTCGGTGCCGCTGCCCGCATCCATGAAGTCCCGGCCACCCGTGACCGCTTCGGTGCCCGCCACCAAGATGACGTCATTGCCGGCCTCGCCGACCACCGTGTCGACACCCGCCTCGCCATTCAGCCGATCGTTGCCCGCGCCCCCCGCGAGCGAATCGTTGCCGGCGCCGCCCATCAACGTGTCATTGCCCACGAGCCCAAGCAACTGATCGTTGCCCGCGCCACCCGTCAGCCGATCCGCGCCGTCGCCGCCATTGAGCGAATCCGCGCCGCCGCCGCCGGTCAGCGTGTCGTCGCCCGCCCCACCCAGGATCGCCACCGCCGAGGTCACCGTGCTGGCCACCGTTATGGTGTCATTGCCCGCGTCGCCGTTGATCGTGATCGAATCCGTTGGATTGGTCGAATTCACCGTGAAACGCCCATTGTCCGCGTTCATGCGCACCGACAGGCTCGCCGCGCCACCGGTCGACGGAACCCAACGCGTCCCGGCGAACTTGGTGCTCGCGACCACATAGCCCGTGGACCCGTAAGTCAAGGTGGCGGCGTCCGCCTTCCCCGGCAGATTCAAAGTCATCGCCCGCGCATTACCGATGGCCAAAGGCGGAACCTCGCCCTCGATGTCTCGAAACACAATCGGTCCGCGCGCGCCCGCCACCGCCACCGTGCCGCTGAACAACGCTGTCGAGGCGGTCGAATACGTGACCGTCGCGGCCGCGTCGTCCGCCGTCACGATCGCCAGGCGATCGGCGTCCGCCGCCGCCGCCCCGGCGTCGTAATCAATACCGCCCGCCGTCGTCGGGTCGCCCCCATTCCAGTCCACGACCACCAAATCATTGCCACCCCGCAAGGTAAGGAGGATTTTGCCTGTGACACTCGTCCGCGGCACCGTCACCGAGTTGCCACTGACCGTCACCGCGGCGGATGCGGATAGAACGCCGTCCGGAGACGTGAGAACGATGTTGGACCCGTTCGCTGTAATCGCGACCTGATCGCTCACCGTGCCCAAGGAATCGTTGAGCAGCAGGTTGCCTTTCCCGTCCAGCGACGCGATGAGCGACGCTGCCAGCATGCTTCGCCCCTCCAGCGACTCCATCCGAAGGTTGGAACGAAATCGCCGGGCCTCCTGAAAACGCTTACGCGATGAGACTTTACGATTGCGATTCCGTCGTTGAAACATCGTCCGAAACTCCGATTGGTCGAATGCCGAATCCCCCTAGCGGATGCCGGCCGCCCCAGTCCACCACTTACCCAGTAACCGACACTAACCGCGAATTACGAATCGTTCAACCTTTTGCGCAGTTCGGAACTAGCTTTTTTTGAAGCGATTTAACCGCCTGTGACGCCATGTCCGTTCCATGGCCGTTCCCTGGCCGTTCCCTGGCCGCTGAGTCGCTACCGAGAAGCTTCCCAAACCCCCTATCTTAAGGCTGGAAACTTGCTCTCGTCCGCGCGATGAATTCTCGATACTATTCCGTAGCTCCCGCGCACTGGGCTCGGTGAACCCAACCGGGTAGTGATGGGCGCGGCGGACGGACATAGGCCGTAAAAGGACACGACCGCGTGTGCGCGCCAGGGAAAACGCACTCGCGCGTCCGGGAAAGGATTCCCATGCGTCAACGAAGGTTCAGTGCGTTGGTCTCGGCTTCGGTTGCCTTGATGGGTGTCGCCGTTCTCTCGGGGACGATCGGCTGTCGCAGCCATCAATACGCCCGCGTCATTCAGCCTGGCGACGCGGAAATGGTGGGCTCGCACAAGGCGGGTGGCGAGACCTTCCGGCCGCTGGTGGATCAGACCGTCGCCGCGCTGTTGGCCCGCCACGAGGATATGCCCAACACGCAGTTCACTTCGGCCGGCGGCCCCGAGGCGGTGGCTCCGGGCAAAATCAGCATTTGCTTCGTGGGCGTCGAGAACAAAACGTCCGAGGAAATCGGCGACTTCAAAGATCAAATCTATGAAATGATCGATTCGAAACTGCTCGAGTCGACCCGTTTTCGCCCGATCAGCCGTCGCTTTGTCCAAGCCGGTCTCGAAGATCTGCGGCTGCGTCCCGACCAGCTGTTTCTCCCGAACCACATGCAGTCGTTCGTCCAGGTGCTGCAACAGCAGGGCCAGCCGTTCGACTACCTGCTGTTCGCGCGGCTGACTTCGGGCACCACCCGCGAGAACAAGGACTACCAACGCGACTACTTGCTGACGCTGGAACTTGTCGACATCCGCACCGGCGAGCAGGACAAGCAGTCGCAGATGATCAGCAAGGGCTATCATCATTCCTGGACGAGCCGGGCCATGTCGCAGATGTGGCCTTGGAGCAAATAGCCGTGACTTCCAGCCACGCGCCCGCGGCGGCCGCGATGGTGGCGTGCTTGGCCGCGGCCCTTTGCCTATCGACCGGCTGTTCCACCTACGCCAACCGCGTCGCGAAAGTGCGCAACGCGTTCTATCAGGGGAACCTGCCAGCGGCCGCCAAACTGGTCGACGAAAGTCTGGCCAAGGGCGGCGGCGAAGCCGATGTGCTGCGGCTGGAAAGCGCCATGATTCAACTCGCTAGCGGCCGGCCCCGCGACGCCGAGCAATCGCTGCGACTTGTCCGGGACCATTTCGATCATCTGGATCAAACGAATGTCGCCGAGTCCGCCTTGGCGGCGCTCACCGATGACAAGCGTCGCGCCTACGCGGGCGAAGACTACGAAAAGGTGCTCATTCGCGCGCTGCTCGCCGTTTCCAGCCTGATGCACGACGGCACCGACGCGGAAGCCTACAGTCTGCAGATGATCGAAACGCAAGAGCGGATCATCAACGGCGGATCCGATCGCCGCGGCGATAACCCGAAACTCAAGTACCAACGGGTCGCCCTGGCCCCGTACCTCCGCGGCGTCTTGCGCGAGGAAACGCATCTGGACTACGACGACGCCGCGCGGTCGTTCGCTTCGGTCGTTAGCTGGCGGCCCGAATTCCTGGCCGGCAAGCTGGATGTGGAACGCGCCACCCACGGGCGCCACTCGGAGCCGGGACATGGCGTGCTGTACCTGTTCGCCTTCACCGGCCGCGGACCGTTCAAGGAGGAATCGGCGGAAGTGGTGAGTTCCGCCTCGCTGCTGGTCGCCGGTGAAATCATCAGCGCGGTCGGCAAGCAAACCGTGCCGCCCAACATCGCCCCCGTGAAAGTGCCGCGGATTCGCAGTCGCGCCAACCCCGTGCAAGGCGTGGCCCTCTCGATCAACGGCCAAACACGCGGCTTCACGGAGACGCTGACCGACGTCTCGCTGATGGCCCGCCAGCAGTGCGACGCGCTGTTGACGCGAACCGTCGCCCGCGCCGTCGCGCGACGCGTCGTCAAAATGGGCATCGTCTACACCGGTAAAGAGGCCGCGGGACTCGCGAAAAACGACGTCGCCAACCTGGCGTTCGACGTCGCGGGGATCGCGTGGCAAGCCACCGAATCGGCGGACACTCGCTGCTGGGGCCTGCTGCCCGACAAAATCCAGGTGCTGCGACTCGAACTGCCCGAAGGCGACCACGATGTGAGCCTGATTCCGGTGTCGAGTTCGCGTCATACGATCGGTCCGCCCGCCCGCCAACGCATCCGTATCGACAACGGCCGCAACACCTACGCCCTCGCGATGTTTCCCGGCGAAAAGGTCGTCGGCCAAGTGCTCGTCAGCGGCGGTCCGGCCCGCCGCTAATCCCCATACAACGAACACCAACGAGCCCGGACTGCCGCGTCCCGCGGCGCTCGGCTGCGGCTTTCCAAGCCACGCGTTGGCTGTTCACGCCACCCGCCGGCCGTTCCCGCCACTCACTCACGTCGGAGCCCGGCAGTTCAAGTCGGATCCAGCAGTTCAAGTCGGATCCAGCAGTTCACGTCGGCGCTCGGCAGTTCACGTCGAAGCCGGCAGTCCCGAGATATAGGAACGCCAACTGCGGAGCTGCTCGGGAGTCAAACTGTTCTCGCGCATCAGCTCGTGTTCGAGCTGTTTGCCTGCCCCGGAGACTTCGACTTTCACCGTCAATCGTCCGTTCTCTTCGTAGCGGAACTGCACTTCAATCGGCGTCTGCGCCGGCAGGTTCGGCGGCAAATCGCGAACCGTGCATTTGCCCAGTTGCGAGCAGTCGTCGGGCGACATGCTCTCCCCCTCGACGATCTGCACGCGAATCGATCGTTGTCCCGGCTTTTGCGTGCGAAACACGCGCCGCGCGTTCACGGGCAACGGCGTGTTGCGCGGAATGACGATCGCGTTCCGCGGCCGGTTCGTCTGCGCTTCGGTGGCCACCACGCCCAAACTGTGCGAGTTGACATTCCGGATCTTGAACTTCGGCGTTTCGCCGCGATTGCGAGCCAGAATGATGCCGGCATGCAACGCGGCCCCGTGCGCCACCGCCTCGTCGGGCGAGACGGAGCAGTCGGGTTCGCGGCCAGACAGTTTGCGGAGCATTTCGACCACGGCGGGCATTCGCGACGAACCGCCAATCAGCAGCACTCGATCGATGTCCTTCCATTCCAGCCCCGCCGCCTGGATCGCCTGCCGAGTGGTGAACGCGGTCCGGTCGAGCAGATCCTGGGTCATTTCCTGGAATCGCTGGCGAGTGATTTCCAGTCGCACGGCATTGCCGCGGTAATCGCAGGCCAGCGTCGCCTTCGTGCGCGCCGACAACGTCCGCTTCGCATCCTCGCACTCGCGCCACAGCCGCCCCGACGCGTTCGGTTCCTCCCGAGGATCGACTCCGAACTTGCGAATGAACTCCTCCGCCACAAAATCGACCAGCCGCTGATCCCAGTCGCGCCCTCCCAGCATCACGTCGCCGTCGGTCGCCAACGCGTTGAATTGGTTCCCGCGAATTTCCATCACGGTGACGTCGAACGTGCCGCCGCCAAGATCGTAGACCAGGATTTTCCGCGGCAAATCACTCGTCCCGTCCGGCCGGAGGAAGCCGTGCTGGAATCCGAACGCGACCGCCGCCGCCGTCGGTTCATTGATGATGTCCAGCACCTCGAAGCCCGCCATGAATCCGGCATCCTGCGTCGCCTTGCGGCGAGTTTCATCGAAATAGGCGGGCACCGTGATCACGCAATGCTCGAAATCGCCGATCTGCTTGCGGGCGTCGAGCCGCAGTTTGTTGAGGATGAACGCCTCCAACGCCTCGGGCGGATACTGCCGGCCGCCCAGCGTCTGGTGAAAGAAACGCTGGCCGAGCTCGCGTTTGGAGCATTCGGCGACCGACGCCGCGTCCGTGGCGATCGCCTTCACCGCCTCCTTGCCCACGACCACATGGCCCGACTCGAAAAAAATCGTGCTCGGCGTCAGCTTGTCGCCTTCGGCATTAATCAGAGTCCGGGGGCGACCGAGATCGTCCAGGCACGCAACCACGGAGAACGTGGTGCCCAAATCGATTCCCACCGCCTGTTTCGCGCCGGCCCGAAGCTGTTCGTTCACGCGTTCCGTTTCCTTCCCCGTTCGCGATGGTGGTTAGTGGTTGGTGGGTGGTGGGTGGTGGTTGGTGGTTGGTGGTTGGTGGTTGGTGGTTGGTGGTTGATGGTTTACGGGCGGTGGTCGTTTGG
>CAIXSC010000785.1 GCA_903921945.1 uncultured Planctomycetaceae bacterium | reverse complement strand
CCATCGTGAACTCGAGTCGCTTGGTCAGTTGTCGGCTGAGCGACAGGTTGATTTCGGGAATGTACGTTGTCTCCCGCCGCTCGAATTCGCCGATGTTGGTCCGCGAAGCAAGCAGGCCGCCGACATAGGTTGTCGTGCCGCCGCCCACGTCGATCGCTTGCGACTCGCCTCGGATTCGAATCTGTTGCAGCATCGACCCGATGCTCACCTTGGCCATCGCGGAGACCGTCCACGGACCGCGATAGCTGTCGTACCAGAAGCCGAGCGAGCCGCCATGGAACTCGTTGCGGGTGTTGAAGTCGTCCAAAACTCGGAACTGCGTGCCGATCGGCAGGTTGCCTCCGACGACCTCCGACTCGTTGCGGATCGTCAGTCCGTCATCGAGCAGCATGGTGTGGTAACCGCCGACAAGATCCAACCGGCTGCAGTGGTCACCGTCGAGGTTGATGCGGCCGAGCGCTTCGCCCGAGTACAGGTCGGACGAAGTGGTGACATCGATGGACCCGCGAAGGAATCCGGGTGAAGACACCAGGAACGCCGAGGGGAGCGGGAGGAATTGCGTGTTCGTGAACGGACGGGCGAGGAGCGGCAGTCCGTTCGCATCCGAGTCGGCCTGGAAGCCGGTACGTTCGCTTTCGGTGCCGAGGAAGCGGAAGGCGACGCCCATCGTGTCATCGCTGTCGAGCCACAGACCGGCGGTTACTCGCCCCGCCGAGAGCACGTTGTTGCCGATCACGTCGCCTCCGAACAGCACCGAGGCGGACGGCAATGCGCCGGCGTTCGGATCAGAGGTGACGAGCGGCGGCAGTTCGCGGCCCGTCTGCCACAGGAGCAGGTACTCCACGCTCCCCCACACACCCCACGACCGAACGCCGCCGCAGGCATCGCAGTTGCCTCCAGCATGTTCGCCACAGACGGGACAACCATCGTCGGGCAAATCGACCGTCATCGGTGGCGGTTCGCTGGCCACCGGGGCAAGCACCGGCGTGGGAGCTTGGCTGGGCGACGGAGCCGGCGACTGGGCGGATACCTTGGAGGCTACGGATTTGGCGTTCGACTCTCGATAAACGGCGGCTCGGGCGGGACTTGCACGCCGGGCGGATGTTCCTTCCGCCCACAGCATCGCAGGACTTGCCAGAGCGAACGCCGTCCAGGTCGAGATCTTTTTCAGGTTCAGTTTCATTGTCGGAGCTCGCATGGTTTCGCCAAACCTTCAGATTCCAAAAGGAGAATCGACCGCTACGAAGGGAAAGTCGAGAAAAACCGGCATGATCGGCATAATCCTCCCTCCCCGGTGGATTCCCAGTGGCCTTACGACCGCATCAGCTTCTGACCGGCCGGACGATGATTCCGCATGTAACGATGGTTTCGGTTGTGCCGGACGCCACGATGCAACAAAAAATACAGGTAGTGACGCGAATTCCGCCCAGTCGGCTTTTTCTCGATTGGACGCTGCAGGGATCGTGTCGACGCGTCTCCACTCGATCATGTCCGGTTCCAACCAACGAAGCTCGACAACCGTGCCAGCCATCACCTCCGGATTCGCGAACCACGAGCCAAGCGATGGCCATGGAGCGAGGTTTTCGAGTAAGTTAGGAGTCGTACATAACGGAGGGAAAGCTCGGTGAACCCCAATCCCCATTCCCCAACGCGAATCCATGGCTTGCCCCGCGGGTTGTCCGCACGCGTACTGTCGTTGGTGGGAGGCCCCGTTCAGCGGCGCTTGGCGCGTTGGAGCCAACTTCTTGATGTCATCCTGGCGCAAGAGCCGGACCTGCAGCGGAAGTCCGATGCCGAGTTGCGTAAGATCAGCCGCTCGTTGCAGTTCCGCGCCAAGAGCGGCGAGAAGCTCAGCGCGTTAATGCCCGAAGCCTATGCGCTCGTGCGGGAAGCGGGCCGACGCACGCTGAAGATGCGGCATTTCGATGTCCAGTTGATTGGCGGGATGGGCCTGTTCCACGGCTGCCTCGCCGAAATGGGCACGGGCGAAGGAAAAACGCTCACCGCCACACTGCCGATGTACCTTCATTCGCTCGTTGGCCGCGGCTGCCACCTCGCCACGGTCAACGACTACCTGGCCGCCCGCGACGCTGAATGGATGCGGCCGATCTACGAAGTGCTCGGCCTCACCGTTGGCGTGATTCAAACTCCAGACAAGTCGGACCAACGCCGCGCCGCGTACGCGTGCGACGTCACCTACGGGACGGCCAAGGAATTCGGCTTTGATTTCCTCCGCGATCGACTTCTGCTCCGCCGCATGGGCCAGGGACAGGACGACATCCTGGGGCAAGCCAGCCAGCAGCGGTTGGAAGGTGGCGGCGAACAACCCGTGCAACGGGGCGCCCACTTCGCACTCGTCGACGAGGCGGACAGCGTGCTCATCGACGAAGCGCGAACGCCGCTGATCATCGGTTCGATGGGCGACAAAGCCCGCGAACAGGTGGTCGCCTGCTACCAGTGGGCCGCCGCCAACTGCGGCCGGTTCATCGACGAAGAGCATTACAGCTACGACCACGACACCAAGAAAATTGAACTGACAGCGCCCGGCCGCATCCTCGCCCGCTCGCTCCCGCGCCCCGAGCACCTCCGCGAGGTCGGCCTGATCGACATGTACGAGTACATCGAGCGCGCGATCCGTGTGCAGCGCGACTACCTGCTCAACCGACAGTACGTCATCCGCGATGGCGAAATCGTGATTGTGGACGAATTCACCGGCCGTCTAGCGGAAGGCCGCAAGTGGCGCGATGGGATCCATCAAGCGGTCGAGGCCAAAGAGGGATTGGAAGTCACCGTCCCCACCGGCCAAGCCGCCCGCATCACGATCCAAGATCTGTTCTTGCGCTACAAACACCTCTGCGGAATGACCGGCACCGCGGGCAACTCGGGCGCCGAATTCCGACGGCTGTACAAGATGCAGCCCATCCCTGTGCCCACCAACCGCCCGCCACAACGCCGCTACCTGCCCGACGGTATCTACGGCTCCAGCTCCGCGAAATGGGCGGCGATCGTCGATGAAGTGATCGAAGTCTATCGCACCGGCCGTCCGATCCTCATCGGTACCCGCTCGATCGACAAGTCGATGCACCTGTCCAACCTGCTCCGCGACGCCGGTATCCCCCACCAAGTCCTCAACGCGAACGAAATCGTCAAAGAGGCCGAAATCGTCGCCATGGCCGGCTTACAAGGCAAAGTGACCGTGGCGACCAACATGGCGGGCCGCGGCACCGACATCAAGCTCACCCCGAACGTGATCGAATTGGGCGGCTTGCACGTGATCTGCACCGAACTGCACGACGCCGCCCGCATCGACCGACAGCTCGCCGGCCGCTGCGGCCGCCAAGGCGATCCCGGCTCCGTCCGCCAGTTCCTGTCGCTCGATGACGACATCGTGCTCGCCGGCTTCGGCCCCAAACGCGCCGACAAACTGAAAGACATGGGCGAAAACGCCGTCGGTGAATTCCGCCGGCTCGGAAAGATGTTTCGTCGCGCCCAAAGGCTGGTCGAACGCCGCCACTTCCGCGACCGCATGATCCTGCTGCACTACGAACGACAACGCAAAAAGATGCAGATCGAAATGGGCCAAGACCCATACCTCGATTCGGCCGACAACTAGCCGGCACACGGGAAGCCGGCACACGGGAAGCCGGCACACGGGAAGCCGGCATGCAAGCAGCCGGCATGCAAGAAGCCGGCACGCAAGAAGCCGGCATGCAAGAAGCCGGAAATGCGGCAAGCCGGCCAGCGACTCCGTGGGCGAATGCCCGGCT
>CAIXSC010000784.1 GCA_903921945.1 uncultured Planctomycetaceae bacterium | reverse complement strand
CGTCGACAATGCTGACGGCGTCCAGTCCGTCCGTGCCCGTAAGCAAAAATGTGTCGTTACCACCGATGAGGGGATGGTTGAAGCGAGCTCCGGCAGCGACGTTCATGCCCGTGTAGCTGATGGGCAAGAGCTGATAGCCGCCGCCATTGGCGTTGATGACGCCCGTCACCGAGCCTTTGTCGCCGGTCGGCCCTGGAACCAAATTGTAGGTGTCATTGCCGCTACTTCCCGACACCTGGTAACTGTCGATGTCCGAAGACTGGCCAACCAACCGCAACGACTCGACGGTGGCCAGCGTCAACGCCTTGCCGGTGGGACGAGATACAACGGCAGCTCCGGGCCCTGTAGGTTGGACCGCAAGAACTTCATTGACCCCGCCGGTGGAAACGAAATTGATCGAATCGACGCTGACACCGCCGACAACCGTGAACGGGCCAGACGGATTGAAACCATTGTCCATCGGCAGCACTGTCACGTCGTTTCCGGTCGACCCAAGGTTGACCGTCATCGATATCGAGGGGTTCGTGAAAGCGGTCGCCTCGAACGTCGAACCGCGAATCTCCGACGTGTTGGAAACGCCCCCGACGTCATTGCCGAGCGTCACATCGGGATTGGCCACCGCAGGGAGATTGAAAACGAGATTCGCCACCGAGCCGACATTCAGCAGCACCGGTTCCAGACCCGTGTAGCTGATCGTGCGGCCATCGAGATTGACCGAGCCGGAGGTCGCCGAAGTAAAGTTTTTGGTGATCGTCGTGAAAACGCCGTTCACCACCTGCAGCGTGTCGAAGCCAGCGCCGCCCGAGTAACTCGCACCAACCGCAGGCAGCGGCGCGCTTCCGCCGCTGTAGTTCAGGACCAGACGGTCGTCATCCGCTCCGCCGCCAATCCGCAGGGCCATCGCTGGGTTCAAAGTGCCCGCGATGGTAATCGTCGCCCCGACGCCCGCGTCCGCGCCATCCGGATAGTAGCTCTGGGATCCGCCCGCGTCCGCAGAGATGAAAATCGAGCCTGCGTTGGTCGTGCTCAGAGTGGCCTCGGGGAACACTTGCAAATCGTCGCCCGCCGACAACACAATGTCCTTGACGGCGTTCGACTCGGGATTCCCCGAGGTGTTTGTGGTCAGCACCACACCCGAGTTAATGGTTAGCGATTGGCCGGCGGATCCGCTATCGACCACCACCAAGCGGATTTCGTCGTCCGCGAAGATCGACGAGGAAACCGTCAAACCTGTTTTGGTGACGACTTCAACCACATCCAGCGTGTCCACGAGCCCAATCGTCGGGAGTGTCACCAAACCGGGCGCCCAGATTCGCAGATCGTCGTCGCCGTTGATCGCCGAGCCCAAGATGACCGCGCCGCCAATCCCGTCGCGCTTGGCGTCCGACGTGATGATCACATCGTCTTCCAAATCAATGCCACCGGCAGCCCGGGATAGATCGATTTCGCCGTTGAAATCCCCATTATCCGTCCCAGTCAGGCCATTGTCGGCGAACAGTCCGCCTTCGAGGTAAACTATTGCGGAGGTGTCTTGAAAGAAATCGTCCGTAGGATTGGATGGAGTATCATTATCGTCGGTAAAGCCCGATTGTGTGACCAGTTCGATCCGCCCCAGTGGAACCGTCGCGCCGACAGAATAGTTGAACTCGATATCACCCGAAAAGGCGCCGTCGGTAGTCACCGTGTTGATGATCAACTCTTCTTCGCCGATTCCCAAGCCGTTCACGGGACCGTCAAAGAAAATGTAGCCACCCCGCGTTTCATATCTCTTCGTGGAATTAGGATCGCCGCCGACGATAATGCCGAAATAGCCGTTG
>CAIXSC010000783.1 GCA_903921945.1 uncultured Planctomycetaceae bacterium | reverse complement strand
TGCCGCTCGTCATGCTCACCATGGGGGCCATCCAAACACGAGCCGCCACGAAGACGACTACGACGAAGAAGCCGACAGCGAAGCGACCGACCACGAGGAACACGGCTACGACGACGCACACAACGACGGCTATCGCGGCGGCGATAGCGACGGCTACGACAACGGCTACGACGAGGAAGCGGCGGAACAGGAAGACGGTTACGAAGACGAGGCTGCAGGACCAGGCTTTCTCTCCCGGTGGACTCGCGAATTCTGGCAGGGATTCGGTGCCAGCTTGGTCTCCATGATCGTGCATGCCGGAGTGCTCATCGCCCTCGCCGTGCTCGCCGTCAAAGAACCGCTCAAACAGGTCGAACGGCTGATCATCGCGGATGTGTTCGACGAGCGGCCGCCCGACGATCTCTTGAAGACCGAACTGGATGAAGTGATCGAGGCTTCGACCCAGCCGGGAATCGCCTCGAATTACGCCGCCCCGAGCGTCGGCGTCTCGGAAGGCGCGGTCGGTGGAGCCAGCGGCGGAGCGGCCGGCGGTGATGTTTCGGCCCCGATCCTCGATAAGGGAATCGTGGAACAATCATCGGATACCGGGATCTCGATCGACGGCCTCGTCGAGGACGCGCCGCCCAGCCGGAAGATGCTCGTCGAAGCGCCCGCCGGCGCGCTTGGCGATCCACGCTCCATCGTCGACACCTACGAGCAGGCGATGGATCGCATCACGCAAGAGATCATGTGGATGCTTTCCAAAGGCGACGCCATGGTCATCTGGTGCTTCGACCAGTCGGAAAGCATGAAGGACGACCAAAAGGAAATTCGCGACCGCATCGATCGCATCTACGTCGAACTCGGGCTTGCGAACGGCAAAGACAACCAATCGCTGCTCACCGGTGTCACCAGCTACGGCGAAGGCTTCATCAACCACACGCCTAAACCCGTCAGCGACTTCACCTCGATCCGCGCCGCCATCGACCAAGTGCCCGTCGACCCGTCGGGCAAGGAAATGATGTGCCACGCCGTTGGCCGATCGATCGCTCAACTGCGGGAACACGCCCAGCGCGAAAACCGCCAGATGGCGCTCGTGCTGGTCACCGACGAAAGCGGCGACCGGCCCACGAACGAGCAAGTGTTGGAACGGGCGATCGCTGAAGCCAAAGCCGCTCATTGCCGGATTTACATTCTCGGCCGCGAAGCGGTTTTCGGTTACCCCTACGCCCACATGCGGTGGAATCACCCGCAGACCAAACGCACCCACTGGTTGCCGATCGATCGCGGCCCGGAAACTGGTTTTGTCGAACAGTTGCAGATCGATGGGTTCCGTCGGCGGCACGACGCCCACCCCGCCGGTTTCGGCTCGTACGAGCAAACCCGGCTCGCACGGGAAACGGGCGGCGTGTTCTTCCTGCTGCCGAGCATCGAGACGAATCTCGTTCGCGGCGAAAAGCAACGCTACGAACTGGAGCAAATGCGGCCCTACGTCCCCGACCTGCGGTCGCGGCTTGAGATTTACCGGGACCGCGATGACTCGCCCCTCCGCACCGTCCTCTGGCAAGTGATCAACGACCTGAACCCGTACAACCCGCTCATTTCCAAAGCGGTCGAAATGCGGCTGACGTTCTCGCCCCGTCCCGAGGAATTCGTCCGGCAGGCGGCCGAATCGCAAATCCACGCCCGGGCTTATCTGCCTTACTTGGCCAAAGCGCAGCAGGCGCTCGAAAAAATCCGTCCGCTCCGCGAGCAAGAGGCTGCCCCCCGCTGGCAAGCGAACTACGATCTCATGTACGCGCAGCTGATCGCCTACCAGGCGCGGATCTACGAGTACGGCGCGTACCTGAACTGGTTCATGAAAAACCCCAAGACCGTGCCGCTTACCAAGGCGCCGAATTTGACGCTCACGCACTGGGAAATCCACACTCGGAAGGAACTGCTGCGGCCCGAGGAAAGCCAAGAGTACATCGACAAAGCCCATGGCCTGTTCACCGCGGTGGCGAAGGAACACCCCGGCACCCCGTGGGCCGCCCGAGCGGTAGCCGAACAGGCCCGCGGCTATGGCGTCGGCTTGGTCCCGGTTTACGAACCGCCTTATCCGCAGCCCAGTGGCCCGCTGAAGCCCATTCCGAAACTCTAAGTAGCCCGTTCACCCCCCTGTCCCGCCCCTCCTCCCTCCAACTCGTTCCTGACCGCACCTCCAGTCAGCCGCCATCGGTTCAGCCCGTACTGTTTTGTTGGAACGCTCCTTTCGCACAAGGTCCCACCCGCCATGCTCAGCCAGATTCACCGTCGGGAATCCCTTCGCCGCCTGTTCGCGGCTGGAGGCGTCAGTCTGTTGGGCGGCACGGCTTGGCAAGCGGCCACGTCGCGGCCCGCGGCGGCTGCCAAGGCGAAAGATCCGGCCTGGGACAAATCGATCGAACGCGGTTTGAAGTGGGTGTCCCGCACGCAATCGTCCGCCGGCCACTGGACCGCGCAGCAGTTTCCGACCGCGATGACCGCGCTCGCGGGCACCGCTTTGATCTGCTCGGGTTCGACCACCACCCAAGGGCCTTACGCAAAGAATATTCGCCGCTGCGTCGACTACCTCATCCAGAACAAAGTCCGCGGGAATGGACTGATCGGCGACCCGAACACCGACAACCATTACACGTACGGCCACGGCTTTTCGATGCTGTTCCTCTCCCAGGTGCTGGGCGAGGAAGAAGACGCCGAGCGGCGGACAGAACTGGTCGAGGTGCTGAACAAAGCGGTGCGGTTCAGTTGCCAAGCCCAGACCAAATCGGGCGGCTGGGGTTATGTGAGCGCGAAAGACGGCAATGATTTCGACGAGGGCTCAACGACCATCACCCAGGTCCAAGGCTTGCGCGGCTGCCGCAACGCGGGCATCCCGGTGCCCGCCGAGGCGATCGAAAAGGCCAAGGAATACATCTACCAGTGCAAGAATGCCGATGGCGGCATCTCGTACAGTTCGCGAAATCGAGGCAGTTCCCGGCCCGCCATTACAGCCGCGTCCCTGGCGACGCTCTACAACGCCGGCGACTACGAAGGCAAGCATGTGCCGGACATGCTGAAATACTGCAAGCAAACGCTGAGCAACCTGAATGATGCCAGCGGCTCGTTCGGCCACTGGCACTACACATACCTTTACTATGCCCAGGTCGTTTATCGCCAAGGCGCGAAGGATTGGGAAGAGTTCCGCGACAAGCTGTACAAGAAGATCATCGGCGAACAGTCGGACGACGGTTCGTGGAGCTCCGGCGCTGTCGGCCCGATCTATGTCACCGCCTGCAATCTGATCATGCTCCAGCTCGATAAAGCCTATTTGCCGATCTACCAGCGGTAACGCGCCGCAGTCGAGCCAACTCCTGATCTCCCCATTCGTGCCATCCGTGCCATCCGTGGTTAATCTCTTCGCCCGCGGAGAACAAGGCACCGGCACACCTATTCAGAAAACTCCGAATCATGCCTCACTACGGTCGACGCGACTTCATCCGAACGACTTCCCTTGGACTGGCGGCCGGAATCGGTCCGTTGACGCTGGCCGCGGACGCTCAGCCGACCGAGCCGAGCGGCAAGGCGGAAGATTTCCTGGCCGCGAACGTCGTCGAGATCGCGCCGCCTGCGTTGCCTGCCACGTTCAAGCCGACCGAGGACAACATCCTTGGCCCGTACCATCGCCGCGGAGCGCCGTACCGAGGAAAAATCACGCCGCCGATGGAACCGGGCGAGGTGCTCGTGATTCGCGGCCGCGTGTGGGGATTCGACACGAAGCAGCCGTTGGCCGGCGCGACGCTCGACGTCTGGCAAGCGAACGCCGAGGGCCGCTACGACAACGACGATCCTCGCAATCCGCCCAAGAAAGGCGTATTCCACAACCGAGCTCGGCTGACGACCGACGAGTCGGGCTACTACGAGTATGAGACGATCAAACCCGGCCGTTACAAGATCGGCCCCGACAAATGGCGGCCGGCGCACATCCACTACATGGTGACCGCGCCTGGCTATAAGACTTTGGTGACGCAGTTATACTTCGAGGGCGATCCCGAAAACGCCCGCGACCAGTTCATAAAGCCGTCGCTCATCATCCCGCTCGCCCCCGTCAAGCTGCGCCAAGGCCAATTCCAACTCGGCACCTTCGACATCGTCCTCGCCCGGATGAGCTAATGGGCGACCGACAAATAACTTTCCTAACGGCATGTGGGAAAGAACGGATCTCGCGTCTAGCCTCTCCGGTGTCATAGCTAGTAGCGCCCGTACTTGCATTGTGGCCGATTCACCACGGCAGCTTCTCGTTTGTTTCGCCCCTTCGGCGCGAGAAGACCAGCGGACCGCGTCGCAGAACCGCGAAAGAGTCGCCGTGCCCCGAAGGGGCCGCAACAAGTTAGCCCAGGGCAAAGCGAAGCGGCGCAGCCGCGTCGCGTCGCCCTGGGTTATCAGACACACCCGAGACGCGTCGCCCTGAAGGGGCAGAACAGACTAGCGACTCCGTCTCAATCTCGCATCGATGTCTACAACCGCGACAGGCTGCTTGGGGACGCACTGCCCACGGGACACGCTGCTAACAAGACTCGCCGCCCGCTCTCTCGCAAGGCACTTTCGGCCGCCGCCACGCGCAATCGCCACGCGCAATCGCCGCGCGCAATCGCCGCGATTAGCAATCATTGCCATGCCCGACTTGTCTCGCGTGATCTCCCGCTCGCGTGATCTCCCGTTCGCGCGGCCTCCTGTTTGCGCGATCTCCCGCTCGCTCAACGTCCCGCTCGCGCAACTTCCCCCGCGTATTCTCCCGATCGCGCGGTGCCATCAAACGCCTCCCGGTTTGGTACACTGCCTCCTCCCGAAGGGGTTGGCTTGTCGCTCCGTACTTCCAAACACTCGAAGCTCGCTATGGACGTCTTTGATCTCCGCCAACGGCTCGTCGACGATTACGCCAACTACACCCGCAGCTTCATCAAAATCGCCGACGAGCGGATCAAAGGCAGGGTCGACGACGCGCTCAGCAACGGCGCGCTCTGGCCCGAGCCGCTCTTGCAGCTCAACCCCACTTTCCAGCCCGGCGGCACCATCGACGAACTGGTCGCCGACGGCACCCTCCATCCCGACTGCGGCCAGATCTTCCGGCTCGACAAGTCCCCATCCGATCCGGTCGGCAAGCAACTGTCGCTCCACGCCCACCAAGCCGCCGCGATCCGCAAGGCGAAGGAAAACAAGTCGTACGTTCTGACCAGCGGCACCGGTTCGGGCAAAAGCCTCACCTACATCGTCCCGATCGTCGACCACGTGCTCCGCCACGGCTCGGGCCAAGGCATCCAGGCGATCGTCGTCTACCCCATGAACGCGCTCGCCAACAGCCAGGAGGACGAACTGAAAAAATTCCTCGGCGAAGGCGGCGCCGATGGCCCGTCCCCCGTGAGATACGCCCGCTACACGGGCCAGGAAAAGCTCGCCGAACGCGAGAAAATCCGCAGCTCGCCCCCCGACGTCCTGCTCACCAACTACATGATGCTCGAACTCCTGCTGACCCGCCGCGAGGACCGCGAGCTCGTCCGGGCCGCCCAGGGCGTGCGTTATCTGGTGTTCGACGAGCTCCACACGTACCGCGGCCGCCAAGGCGCCGATGTCGCGTTGCTCATCCGCCGCTGCCGACTGGCGTTCGGCGGCCATGACATCATCTGCGTCGGCACTTCGGCCACCATGGCCAGCGGCGGCAACTCGCTCGATCAAAAACGCGAAGTCGCCCAAGTCGCCACCACCCTCTTCGGCACGCCCATCGGCGAATCGCAGATCATCGGCGAAACGCTCCAGCGCTCCACTCCCGAGTTCGACCCGCAAAACCCGGCCGTCGCCGACCAACTCACGCGGGCGATCACCGACAACATCGAACCGCCCGACACTTACGAAGACTTCCGGCTCCATCCGCTCTCCTCATGGATCGAGTCGACATTCGGTGTCCGCTCCGAACCGCACACCGGCCGGCTCGTCCGACGGTCGCCGCGTCAAATCCTCGGTCCGAAAGGCGCCGCCGCCGAACTGGCCGAACTCACCGGCACCAACGCCGCCTCGCAGTGCGCGCCGATGCTGCGGAAGTTCCTGCTCAAAGGAACCGGCCTCTTGCCGACTCCCTCCAGCCGGTTCCCGATCTTCGCGTTCCGCCTGCACCAGTTTTTCACTCGCGGCGACACCGTCTGGAGCACGATCGAACCCGAGCCGGTCCGCCACCTGGAAATCACCAAATCGGTCGCCAAGCCGGGCGAGCCCCACAAGCTGCTCTTCCCTCTCGTCTTCTGCCGCCATTGCGGCGCCGCCTACTACCGCGTGTCGCTCCGCGGCGACCACTCCGACCATCGGCTCGAACCCCGCGAGGATCGCCGCCCCGACGGTGACGACGGCAGCGGCGACGCCTACCTGTACGTCTCCACCACCGACCCCTGGCCTCGCAGCGAAGGCGCCCCGATGCTCGAACGGCTCCCCGCCGCCATGAAAGAGCCATTCGCCCGCGCCCCCGGCGGCGAACGCGTCAAGCCCGACAATCGCGGCGACCTCCCCGTTGTCGTCTTCGTCGATCCCACCGGGCGACTCGTCCCCGAAGGCCAAGACGCCCACTGTGTCGAAGGGGCCCTCATCCGCAAGAACTTCCTCTTCTGCCTGAATCCGTCGTGCGGCGTGGCCTACACCAAACTCCAACGCTCCGAACGTGCCAAACTCGCGACCCTCGGCGTCGACAGCCGCAGCACGGCGACCACCATCCTGGCCGTCTGCGCGCTCATCGAATTGCAAAGCGACGTGAAGCTCCGGCCCGAAGCCCGCAAGCTCCTCAGCTTCACCGACAACCGCCAGGACGCCTCGCTCCAAGCCGGCCACTTCAACGACTTCGCCCAAGTCGCCTTGCTCCGATCCGCGCTGCACAAAGCGACGCTCGCCAAAGCCGCAACCGGCCAGTCCCCCACCGGCCAGTCCCCCACCGGCCAGTCCCCCACCGGCCAGTCCCCCACCGGCCTATCCCACGGCGATCTGTCGCGCAGCGTCTTCGACGCACTCGCCCTGCCCTTCGACGACTACGCCGCCGACGCCAATGTCCGCGGACCCGCCCGCACCGCGACCCAAGACGCGCTCCGCCGCGTCATCGATTACCACCTCTACCGCGACCTGCAACGTGGCTGGCGCGTCACCGCCCCGAACCTCGAAGACTGCGGACTCCTCGCGTTCGACTACGACG
>CAIXSC010000782.1 GCA_903921945.1 uncultured Planctomycetaceae bacterium | reverse complement strand
TGTCCCCTTAGCAACCAACAACCAACAACCAACAACCAACAACCAACAACTAGCAACTAGCAACTAGCAACTAGCAACTAGCAACCAGCAACCAGCAACCAGCAACTGGCAACTGGCAACCAGCAACTGGCAACTGGCAACCAGCAACTGGCAACTGGCAACCCAGCCAGCTACATCGAGACCTGTTCGCGATCCTTGCGTTTCAAGCTGGCTTCGTTGTCCGCGATGAACTGACGGATGGTGTCGCCGAAGCCGATCAATCGTTCCCACTGTTCCATGTACAGCGTCACCGGCATCCGCTGCAGGCCATAAACGCTCACCGCGCCCTTCTCGCTGACCTTGCAGTAAAGCTGTCCGCGAGCGGGCGGTCGATCCGCCTCGGCCATCAGCCGATTGGCCTCTTCGAGCGTGATTTCCTGCGCCGCCAACTTGGCCAAAATCTCGGGTTTCTTCATCGCTTGCTACTCCTTCTTGCGTTCCTGACTGCCATCCTGGAAACCTAAAGCCGGGTTATGCTACGCCGCTGGACGCGAGAAGTCGAGGCATCCGCTGGTTATACTGTCGATTCGGACGTTGGGAATTCCGCGAAGAGCAACGGGGAGGTTTCGCCATGCGAGAGCCATTCACCATCATGGTCAGCGCCATCCAACCGCAGCGCTACAGCATCCGCCGGGCCGTGAAGGCGGTCGTCGGCTTTACAGCCGCGAACGTGATCGCGAAGTTGGCCGCGTTCGTCGCCGCGACGGTCGGCGCATTCGACGGGAATGTCCCGCCGGACTGGTCGACGCCGTGGGCCGCCCGGTCGGCTTTCGCGCAGCTTTCCTATCCGATGCTCATGAGCGTGAAGCCGGTGGCCGTGCAAACGGGAGTCGCCAGCGAAGTCACGATCCAATCCCGCTACTCCATGGAGGGTGCCTACGCGGTGCTGGTCAGCGGCGGCGGCGTCACGGGCGAAGTGGTCCCCGGACCGGCGGTTGTCGTGGAACCAGGCAAGAAGCGGCCCGACGTCACCTCGCTGAAAGTGCGGTTCACAGTCGCGGCCGACGCCACGCCGGGCGTGCGCGACTTCCGGCTCGCGACGCCGCAGGGGGCGAGCACTGTCGGGCAACTGGTCGTGGTGCGTGATCCGGTGGCGGTCGAGTCGGCGGACAACGACCGGCCCGAGAAGGCGTTGATGGTGACGCTGCCGGCCGCCTTGTGCGGCGCGATCGAGAAGGCGGAGGATGTCGATTACTTTCGGTTCAAGGCCGAGGCGGGTCAAGCGTTCACTTTCCATGTCCGCTCGTCGCGGCTGCAGGACCGCATCCACGATCTACAGACGCACAGCGATCCGATTCTCATGCTGCGAACGGCAGCGGGCAACACGTTGGCCGCCTCGGACAACTACTTTCAGGGCGATCCGCTGCTGAGCTACAAGTTCGAGCAAACGGGCGAATACTTGCTGGAAATCCGCGACGTGCGGTACGAAGGAAACACGTACTGGGAGTACTGCATCGAGGCTCATTCGCGGCCGTTCGTCGAGACGGTGTTCCCTTTGGCCGTCGCCCGGGGCCAGCCGGCTCAACTGGAACTGACCGGTTTCCAACTGCCGGCCGACGCCGCGTCGGTCGCGTGCTCGACGCCGATGGATCTGCCGACGGGGCCGCGTTCCATCCGTCT
>CAIXSC010000781.1 GCA_903921945.1 uncultured Planctomycetaceae bacterium | reverse complement strand
GTTCATCGCGGACAACGAAGCCAGCTTGAAACGCAAGGATCGCGAACAGGTCTCGATGTAGCTGGCTGGGTTGCCAGTTGCCAGTTGCCAGTTGCTGGTTGCTAGTTGCTAGTTGCTGGTTGCTAGTTGCTGGTTGCTGGTTGCTAGTTGCTAGTTGCTAGTTGCTGAGGGGACGGGCGTCGACCACTCCGCGTTCCACCCCGCGGAGCTCATGCCGCGCGCACGGTCGCGGCTCGTTCCAGGCGTCGGCCGAGCGCCTCGAGTACCATTTCGCAAGTGATCGCCCGCATCGCGTCGTTCGGAGCGGCGCGGCGCTGCCGACTGGTGCCAGCTTGATAGTACGCCTGGACGGCAAGGTTATCGGCGCCGTACGGGCCGACGTTTTCCGGTCGCGTGGGACCGAAGAGTCCGACGCACGGTGTGCCAACGGCGGCGGCCAAGTGCATCGGACCGGTGTCGGAGCTGACGTAGAGCGACGCTCGCCGCACGACCGCCGCCAATTCGGGCAGCGTCGTTGGCGGCGCGACCATCGCCGCTCCAGCGGAACAGGCCGCGATCTCGTCGGCCCATTGCCGCTCGCGGGGACCGGCCCATACGACCACGCTGGGCAACCGCCAGCGCGCCGCGACCGCGGCCGCCACTTCGCCATAGCGATCGGCTGGCCACAGCTTCGAGTCCCAGGTGGCGCCCGGATTGATGACCAGGAAGCCGTTCACGAAGCGGGGCGTCTCCAGCCAAGCGGCAACCGACTTTGTCGACTCGGGGCAGACCGGAACATCAAATCGAACGGTTGGCCACCGCACCCCAACCGTCTGCAACATCTCCAGTTGCCGGTCTACGACATGCTCGTTCACTGGCCGAATCAGGACTTGGTTCAGCCAAAGCGAGAGTTCGCGTCCGTAGGGAGACGCGAGACCGACCCGCCGACACGCGCTCGCCATCCAGGCGACTCCAGCACTCTTGCTCAGGCCCTGCGGATCGAACGCGATTTCGTAACGCCGTCGACGCAGCATTTGCCGCAAACGCCAAATGACCTTCGGGGACTTCGCCCATCCCTTCGGCAATTCCAACAGGTCATCGATCGCCCAATGGCCGCGCAGCAGCGGCGCCGCCGACCGCTCAACAACCCAAGTGATATGGCACCGCGGATAGCGATCCTTCAACGCGCACGCCATCGGCAATGTTTCCAGACAATCGCCGATCGCGCTCAATCGCACGATGAGCACGTTGGCTGTGGGAGATAACGCGGCGCCTGTCGCTTCCATGACTGTGCTCCTCATTCCTCGCAACGCGGTGACTAAAGACTTCTTTTCCTCGAACGCAGCGGCCACGCTTTGCCGACCGTGTCGGGCAGTTCCAATGGAAATGGAAAACGGGGCGGGCTCGCATCCGGCGGCGAGTGCCAAGTTGGTCCGCCCTGGCCATCACTCATCTCGGAACGGAATCGCGAGCCGGCGAGGCTCCCGTCGATCCCGCTCGTTCCGGCTTCCTGCACAC
The DNA here is from genome assembly GCA_903921945.1 of uncultured Planctomycetaceae bacterium. GTDB lineage: Bacteria > Planctomycetota > Planctomycetia > Pirellulales > Pirellulaceae > CAIXSC01. The sequence continues at coordinate 1,566 of CAIXSC010000781.1, read as the reverse complement.
CATTTCCGCGCGCAACCGATTCACTGGGAATCGTGCCGCTCGCGTCGTCCGCCGGCCAGGCGCTTGAAAGCCCCGCCGGCCCAAGCAAGGTCGGGGCCGTGGCGAACGAGCGATCCAGTAGCCTTTCAATATCCGCATCGTGGACCGACACCCGAGCGGACTCGAGCAACGAACGCCATGACGCGGACATCGAGTCACTGGCCCAGACATGCGATACATCCAGCTCGGTGCTGGCCGCGCGGAACCCGGGCACAGGATTAGGCGAGACGGGACTGGACGCGACGGGACTGGACGCGACAGGACTCGGCGCGACGGGATTGGACGCGACAGGGTTGCTTGAGGTAGCGGTTAGCGGCTCCGTCGAAGCCCCAGCCGAAGATGGCGACATGGCCGAAGATGGCGACATGGCCGGTGATGGCGACATGGCCGAAGATGGCGACATGGCCAATAGCTTCGTTGTTGGCGTGACGGGCGTTGTCGGCGACAACGGTGCATGAAGCGCTTGGGGCGATCCGGGAGCCGAGCTACTCGGCGGGTTCTGTGCTGGCCCGTTCGCAGGAACGTTGGTGGAACCGGTCATGGGTGCCGTCATCGGTCCAGTTGGGAGCCCGCTACCGGGATTCGATGCGGCCCCCTTTGCGCCGGCAGCACTCCCCGAAGGTGCGGATCCACCACTCGTGACAATCGAAGCCGGCTTGACGGCCGGGTCGAGGTTCCCGCCCTCGGGGCGTGTCAACAGCCGGTCGGACGAATCGCCCTTGGCGGCGCCCGAAGGAGCGTCGTAAAGGAAAGACGAAGCGCGCTCATCGACCTCGCGGTCCAGCGGCGGCAGTTTGGCGATTCCCGGTTCCCGCATCCGGCGACCTTCAAACTGGGTTCCCTTGTAAATCGAGCCGTCCTGGAACGGTCCCACGCCGAAGAGCCACGAGTCGCGCGCGTCGCTCACCGCCTGCGCAATACCCGATTGCCACACCGGCGACCGCGTGCGCCGATCGTAGGCGAAGACACCCACTTTGGCGGCGCCAAGCTGGATGTTCTTCCGCGCGAACGAAATCTCCGGAATCGTTGGAACCGGAGTCCCCGAAAGCGTCGTCGCCGCGCTGCTCAACGGCGCGCTGGCGGGAATGCCGTACACCACTTCCGTGCTGTCGAAACCGACGGCGCCGATCCGCGCCTCGACCACGAAATCCGCGTCATCCGCTTTGTCTTGCAAACGCAGGTCGGCCGTCACCATCTGTTGTCGCAGCGAACTGATGATGTACTCGGCGTTGACGAACCCCAGGCCCTTTTGGTTCGCGGGAAACAGCGGATCCCGCGTGTTCACCAAGTACTTCGTTTCAAAAAACACCTTCTGGCCGGCCAGGTCCCGGAAGTCGATCTGCGACACCGCGCGATCGACCGCGTCCGACATCAACAATTGCTCGCTCGCCGTGCGGCTCTTGGTTGAACCACACCCCGCAACGCCCACCAGCACCGCCCATACGAGCACCCACGCCAACCGATACGACAACCGATGAGCCAATCGATACGTCAATCGATACGTCAATCGATACGTCAATCGATACG
>CAIXSC010000780.1 GCA_903921945.1 uncultured Planctomycetaceae bacterium | reverse complement strand
TGTTGTTTGCGGCGGCGGCAACGGGAGTGGTCGCCGCAATTCAATGGAAATGGCTGCGGCCGCGGAACGTGGCTCAACCGTCCGCGACAGGCACTCAATCCACAGGCACTCAATCCACAGGCACCCAATCCGCAGCCACCCAATCCACAGGCGCTCCAACCGCTGGTGCTTCGCCGAACCACAGCCAATCGACTAGCTCTCAAGCCGCTGGCACGCTCGCCACGGGCACGACACCGGCTGGCACATCAACCAATCGCCAGAACGTGTCCAACTCGCTGGCGACAGGCGCGAATGCGGCTGGTGATTTGGCACGCGCTGAACGCTCGGCGGCTTTGTCGGCGGCGGCGCGGAAACGAGCTCCTGTCGAGGCGTTGCTGTTGGCGGTGGAAGCGGAACGATCCTTGGGCAAGTCTGCCAGCGACGCCGTCGCCGTGTTGGTCGAGCAGGCGCTGCGCGACGCCGTGGACAACTGTTCCGGGTTCGCCTTGTCAGGTCATCGCGAACCGGTGCGGCAGTTTGCGATCAGCGCGGATGGAAAGCGGGTCGCGACCGTCGCCGACCGTGTCCGCGGTTGGGATCTCACGCGCGGAATGGGCCCGATTCCGGGGCTGCAAGGCTTTCGCGACTTCGCGTTGCCCACGCCGGCGTCACCACCCACTTCCACTCCCGCGCCCACTCCCGCGCCCACTCCCGCGCCCACGCCGGCGTCTCCGCCCATGCCTGTCGCGCCGCCGGCCCCGTTGCCGGCGGGTTTGCCAGCGACGACGGCCGTGCGTTTCACGGCGGGTGGGGAACTGTTGGAGTTGGTGACGGCGGCGGGGGAGGTCTGGAGGTGGAACTGGTCGGCGGCGGAGCAACCGGCGCGGATCGTGGCGTTGCCCGGCGTTCAAGGGCCGCTGCGCGCGGCCGTGTTCTGTGAATGGCCATTGGCCGGTTCCGTGGCGGCCCCGCCACCTGCCACGGAGACGGCTTGGTTGGCGACCTGCGACGCTCGAGGCGCGGTCGTTGTGTGGCGACTGGACGACGGGGCGTCCCCTGAGCAGCGCGCGGTGCTGGCGGCGGGCGGCGTGCGTTCGCTAACGCTCAGCGGCGATGGCCGCTACTTGGCCACAGCGGGCGGGGTGGCCCAGGTGTGGGACTTGGCGGCGGCGAATGTTCCTTTGCGAGCTACATTGCTTGCCCCGGAACATTTTGAATTCCATCGCATCACCGCCAGTGTCGCGGGCGATTGGATTGCCGCGGTCGATGTCGCGGACAACCTGTTTGTGTGGCGCTGGCGGGACCGAGCCGCGGACGCCGACGACACCGCGCAGCCACCGGTGCCCGTGCCGCGCGCGGAACCCGCAGCGGGAGTGGTGGCGAGCGAGCCGATTCGTCCCGTGGTTATCGATTCGCAACCGGAACGGGCTGAGGGGATTGGCGGCGCGGTTTCCGGTCTGGTGATCGATCCGGCAGCACGGTGGGTCGCGGTGTCGAGTGAAGATCGCGCGGTGCGCGTCTTCAATCTGGAATCAGCGAAGCCCGCGCGAGCGGTTCTGTCCCACAACGCGCCGGTCCGGGACATCGTGGCTGGACCCACGGGCAAATGGCTTGTGAGCCGCAGCGCCGACGGTTCCACCATGGTCTGGGAAATGGATGAAGAGCAACTCTTCGATCCTCGGATCAATCCGCGGCCCGCGGCGAAGTTCCGGGGCGTGGCGGACGATTCGCGAGGAGCCGGCGTCAGCGACGCCCCAAACGTTCCCGGTGGCCAAGTCGGGGCGAGTCACACGAGTGGTTTGGCCTACAGCGTGACGGGCGGTTGGCTGGCGTCCGTGGATGGTGACGGCCAGTTGCGCGGCTGGGTCGTCGGAGCGGGAAACGAAGCCGGGGCCGGCCCCGTAACACTGCCGTTGGAAACGTTGCCGATTCCCGGTGGTCCGTGGAAAGCGCTGGCTTGGGCCGTTTCACCGCGCGGCGATCGCGTGGCGGCGTTGATCGTTGGCGGTGCCGAGGCGGCGCGATCGATTGAGGTCTGGCGGATCGACAGCGGGCGTGGCTTGGTGCTCGAACAGGCGCTAGCCGTCGACATGGCGCCGAACATCGCGAACGCGTTAGCGGCGCCCGGGGCGGTGGAACTTGTGTTCTCGGGAACCGGCGACGCGCTCGCGCTATTGGCGGCCGCGCCGGTGGCCGAGCCCGCGACGTCCGGGGCGGAGAACTCGCCCGGTCGGTCCGCGAGCGGCTCCGAGGTTCCCGCCGAGGGCGCGATCGGGCACGTGAGTCTCTGGCGAATCGCGGACACGGACGCGGCGACTCGGCTGCCGCGCCCGAGCGATTTCCAATGGGCCGAGCCGCTCAGCGATCTGCGATTCGGGGCCAACTGGTTGCTGGGGCTGACGCCCAACGGCCGGCTGCGAGTTTGGAGCCGAACCTCGTCCGCATCGCGTGCGCCGGCATCGAGTACGCCCGCATCGAGTACGCCCATGGCAGACGATGCGGAGTCGTTCGTCGAGCAAATGGTGGCCACGCACTCGCCGGCCCGCGAGCTGCGGTTGAGTCCCCGCGGCCAGCGACTCGCGTTGCTGCACGAATCGACGGGCGCCAGGGGGGTGGCGGCGGTGATTTCCGTGTGGGGGCCGCCGGCTGAGGCGGGAGGGGCGTGGACGCAAACCGGCAGCTGGGAATGCGCGACGGCGTCGCCCACGTTCCTGCTCGGCGACCGCTGGCTCGTGGTGGCGGAACGCGCGGCGACCGGTGAAGCGTGGCTGCGGGGTTTCGGAGTCGCAGGGGGACCGGCTCGGCGTTGGGAACTGCGCTTCCCGACGCTGCCCGAGTTTCGCTTGAGCCGCGATGGCGAGCGGTTGTTAACGATCGCGGGCGGCGTCGCGCGATGTTATGACGTTAGCGATGCTCCTCGGGAACGGGCCGCGGTCAGTCTGGCCGGTGTTGCCGTCGCGGCTGACGCTGCCGGTACTGTGGGTGCTGCCAGTGTCGGCAGCGTGGGTGTCGGCAGCGTGGGTGACGGCGTTAGTGCGGGTGGTCGTGTGGACGCGAATTCGGATTCGTTGGCGGCGGGTGCGACTGAGGGGGCGGACCGACAGCGGCTGTGGGCTTGGAGTCCAGACGGTCGCTGGTTCGCGACGGTCGACGGGGGAACGTTGGGGTGGTGGGATTGGGATGCGGGCGCATCACCGCCGCGACTGTCCGCCGAATTGTTGCTGGACCGCTGCGAGCGTCTGTTCTTTGACTCGCATGGCGATTTCTTCATGGCCTTGGACGAGCGCGGCGTGGCGCGAGTTTGTCCCACGCGACGCGCCGATTGGGTGGCGACCGCGCGGCGGGCCGCGGGTCGCAATTTCACCGCTCGCGAATGGGACGCGGCCTGGGCGCGGCTCGGCGAGCCTTACCGCGAGACGTTCCCGGGATGGGGACCGGGCGGCGTGGCCGATCGTCCACCGCCACGCGCCGCTGTCGTCACGGATGCTGGAACCGATAGGTCGATGGTGGCGGACAGCAATGGCCGCCGGACGGTGCGGTATCACATCGAAAGCCTGCCAATCGTGGGCGGACCCCGCGCTGCGAACGTCAACGCGAACGCCGCTGCGAACGTCAACGCGAACGCCGGTGCCGGCGCGAACGCCGGTGCCAACGTCGGTCCCAACGCCGACGCCGGCGAACCGACTGATTCGACGGCCGCTGACGCCGGAAAAGTTGGAGCCGACGCGGACCGAGCGGCTGCGATCGTGCGCGAGGCGTGGCGCGTCTGGGAGGCTGTGGGACCGCTGCGGGCGGTCGAGGTCTCCGCATCGCAGCGGCCGCATGTGGTGATTCGTGCCGAGCGGCTGGATGGTCCGTCGGGTGCGCCGGCCCATGGTCAACTGGGACCGCCACGCGAAGGCGTGATGCTCGAATTGCGGCTCGACGCCGAGCAAACCTGGACAGAGGACTTGCT
>CAIXSC010000779.1 GCA_903921945.1 uncultured Planctomycetaceae bacterium | reverse complement strand
TGCCGAACACGCTCGACGATCGGCTCGATCGTGTCCCGTTCGTTGTAGGCCGGAATCACGACGGAAAGGCGGAACCCAGCCGGCAACGCGAGTGGCTCGCTGCTGGCGCTGGAGGCGGATGGTTGGGGCAATCGCTTCTCCTTAGGCTAGGACATGACGCGGCTAACGGTGGCGGGCCTCGGTCACGGCACACCGCAGCGAAGTTGCGGTATATTACCAATTCGCGTTGCATTGTGGCCTGCCGAAACGCGGGGGGAGCGTCACGTGGCCGATTGCCTGGGAATTCTGGAAACCACTGGTCTGACACCGGCACTGGCGGCGCTGGACGCCATGGAAAAGGCGGCTGATATCCGCTTGCTTCAGGCGGAGCTCAACGACTTCTACGGTGTCGTGCTGAAAATCCTGGGCGATCCGGCCGCCGTTTCGGCCGCGTTGGCGGCAGGATACGAGTTGGCGGAACGGATGGGCGGCGCGCCGCTGCAGGCGATCATGCCGCGTCCCGCCTCCGCCGCTTGGCCCGCGCTCGAAAGCCGCTCGGAATACAATCCGTTGATCGAACAGGATGTCGTTTTCCGGCCGTCGCCCCCGTCCGCCTCGCCGCCTGCTTCCGACTTGCCCTCATCCAGAAAGGATAGCCGATTCATGCCCGATCCCTCGTTCGCACTCGGACTGATCGAAACCCAAGGATTCACGGCCGTCTTCGAAGCGATTGACAGCGCTTGCAAAGCGGCGAATGTGGAAGTGGTCTGCAAAGAGAAGCTCGGAGGCGGCTACATCACGGTCGTCATCAAGGGGGATGTGGCGGCCGTGAAGGCCGCCGTCGACTCCGGTAAGCAGAAAGTGGAGGGTTTGGGCAAGCTGATCGCGGCGCACGTGATCGCTCGTCCTAGTGCCGCCGTGCTCAGCCTGCTCCCGAAGTCCTGACTAGCCACTTTCTTTGGCATAACCGTTAAAATCCGCACAATCTCCTTAATCGCAGCCGCCTCGACTCCCGATTTCTTCTCAGAAGAGCACAAGAGTCGGCTGGCGCTGCGCGGCGAATATCGGTCAGGGGGTGAGCCCCACGTTTCGCCCGCCCGCTCGCCACACACCCCGATGGCCAACGCCGCTCGGGGCCGGGAGGTGGGGAGAAATGGCGAACGCATTGGATCACCGCGAGAGACGCCGCAACGCCACGTGGGGCGCTGGGGCGGTCTTGACTGTTGTTTCCATCATCATCAGCGGCTGCGGGCAGCAAAGCACTCCGCCCTCCGATTCCCAGTCCGCGAAGCCGGATCACGCCAACCCATTGGCCGTGGAGAGCGGCGAAAGTCCTTCGAGGGTTGAAACCTCGTCGCCATTTTCTTCGCCCCGGTTTACCGCTCCCCCGTTCTCTTCGCCCGAAGTCTCCGCACCTCCGTTCTCCGCGCCCCCGTTCTCTGCGCCCCCGTTCTCTGCGCCCCCGTTTGCCGCGCGACAGCCCGAGGAATCAGCTACGGAAGGCTCGCCAAGCGTTGATTCGCCCGCCGACGCGCCGCTGGCCGGAGATACGGCCCCGCCCGGCAATATCCCCAACTCGCTCGGTGGCGAATCCGAGAACCCGCTCGACCACGGTGGTGGCACGCTAGTTGGCCCCGATGTCACTCGACCGAATGGGATGCCCCCGGGCATCGCGCCCCGCGAAGACGTGCCGCCAAGCCTTGCTCCCCCCGGGGTCGTGCGGCCTGACGTCGCGCCCTTTGCCGACCGTGGTAGTCCGGAAGCCGGTCCGACGGCTAATCCGGCGAATGAATCTCCGAATGACAGTCGCGGCAACCCTCTCCGAACCGACTCGACGGCCGGCCACGTTCGAGCCCGCCTCAATCCACTTCGCGCAGGATCGGCCGGCTTCGCGCCAACTCGCCAGAGATTCCCGCGAGCGTCGTTGAGCGACAGTCCCGCAGTGGAAGCCGAGCCGGGGCTCAGAGAGCCCGAGGCGGGTGCCGAGTTCCCGCGAGAAGCGACCGCGGGGCTAGAACCAGATGGCAACTCGGACCTGTCAGATTCGGCCACACGTGGCCAACAGGGCCCTCGAATCGCCGATCGCAATCGATTCCGGAGTCCTGCCGCGACGTCGCCGTCGACGCCCCTCTCACCGCCACCGACGAACCCGCCGCCTGCAAACTTCCCACCCTCGTCGGCTGCGGAGTCACCGTCCGCACCCTCGCCGTTCCCGCCCTTGCGGCCGTTTCCGTCGCGGCCGAATTCCGGTGGCCGGCGTGAGCTATCGGACTCGCCCGGAATGGTGCCTGGCTCCAACGAGCCAACCGTGGACGATCCCGCCCCGATAGATCCCGCTCCGGGCGACCCCGCTCCGGGCGAACCCGCTCCGTCTGATCCAAACCCATCCGAGCCAGGCCCATCCGAGCCTGCTCCGCTAGATCCGAGTACGACAACGCCGGCTGGAGCAGATCCGGCTGGGGCAGATCCGGCCGCGATTGTTCCCCCGCCGGCCGAGGCGCCGAGCAGCGGCTCCGAGAACCCGCCGGAAAGCGGCGCGGGCACGACGACGTCCGGGGACTTTACGTCGGTGCGCGTGTTCTACGCCACCGACCGCGCGCGACTTGACGCCTTTGATTTGGGAAAGTTGTCGTGGCGTCCACTGCCATGGTTGCCGGTGGTGGCGTTAGGGGCTGTCGCTTTCGCGTTGATCACGGGCTCGATGTTCCGGCGTTTGTCGGGCCGGGCCTGGGTGGCGGGGATCGCCGCCGCGACGTCCGCCGTCCTGGTTTTGGCTGCGGGCGGGCCGCTGTATCTCGGCCAAGTGAGCGTTAGCAAGCTTGTGGAACGAATCGCGGGCGCTTCACGACCAGCCGAGCACCGAAGTTCCACAGAAGCCGACGCCGGGTATGCGGGCGAGCGATCGTCCGGCATGGAAGCGAACCGCCAATCGTTTTCGACGCCGGTGACGGCCGCCGTGGATGTGTATGGCAACGGGCGAGGGCAACTCGAGTTTGGCGAATGCGAAGTGACGATCCCGCGTCGCCATGAGCCAGGCACCATCGAACGGCCGTCTCTGTGGCGGCTGGAGTTCCACGAGAGCCTGGATCGGCATGTGGTGTTGCGGAGCGTTGAGCGTCGCGGGGAAAACGCGTTTTTCGCCGCTGTGCGCGAGCGGGTCGCCTCGTCGCCGCGGAGCGACCTCTTTGTCTTTATCCATGGCTATAATGTTTCCTTTGAAATGGCAGCGCGGCGAACGGCGCAAATGGCTCACGACCTGAAGTTCGAGGGGGCGCCGATCTTTTATAGCTGGCCTTCCCAAGGCGGGTTGCTGAAGTACCCTGTGGATGAAACGAATGTGGCATGGACCGTGCCGCATCTCAAACAATTCCTCCGGCAAGTGGCGGCCCATAGCGAAGCGCGGGCGATTAACATCATCGCGCACAGCATGGGCAATCGGGCGCTGGCGTCCGCGGTGCGGGAATTGTCCCTCGAACAACCACTGCGGGAGAAGCGATTTGAGCAAATTGTGCTCGCGGCGCCCGATATCGACGCCGAGGTCTTTCAGCGCGACGTAGCGCCATTGCTCGCCCGTTCGGCCGAGCATGTCACGCTTTACGCATCGTCACGCGATCAGGCATTGGCCGCCTCGAAACTTGTCCACGGCTATCCCCGAGCTGGCGATTCGGGTGCGAACCTTTTAGTGATTCCCGGCATCGAAACGGTGGATGTGACCGAAGTCGATACGGGCATCCTTGGGCATTCTTACTACGGCAACAGCGTTCCGATTCTCCGCGACCTGGAACGGATCCTGCACGGCGCATTGACAATCGATCAACGGCCCTGGCTGCAAACGGCCCAACGCGACGGCCACTCCTACTGGGTCTTCAACGACAAATCGCTGGCCATCTTGCGCGGAACCCGCCACCGATAACCGGGCGCGGCGCCGATTGAAACCGAGAAGGCAGACCAGCTACAGATCTCTCCAGAATTTGTCGTTTGGCACACCCATCTCAGGGGTTGCGCCCAGCTGGCGCCTAATCGCCTCGACCGCCTCGGCGGGGATCTTGTCATCAAGGCCGCGGGCTTGTATCACCACCTCGCACGAATGAATCTTACCAATCCGGCGAATCAAAATTCCCGCCCGGCGCGTCTTTTGTTGGTACTCGACGCGGAATCCGAGATTCCTAAGACGATCAATTACGCTGTTCAGAAGAACATGATTGGGGTAGGTAGCCACATGCCGACCCTAGATCTTGAGAGTGGTGCCCATCGATATTAAGCGATTGCGAGTCGAAACACTGCGCCGGTGGAGTGCTAGGAGATGTTAGCTCTCAAGGCGCGCATCGATTGGCCCTGTGGATGGGGCTAGTGCGACAGGATAGCTTGCGGCCCGGTCCCAAGCCGCGATCAGTCGAGAAGGCGCGGGGCGGGCCGGTGCGATAACGACCGGCCCCGTCGCACCTCTACGGGCACTGTCGATGGATTGCAACTCCGTTAAAAGCTCGATTGCC
>CAIXSC010000778.1 GCA_903921945.1 uncultured Planctomycetaceae bacterium | reverse complement strand
CGCGACTTGGTCACCGAGGCCGACGTCGCCTCCCAGGCGGAAATCCGCCGCATCCTGCTTGGCGCCTTCCCGGATCACGAATTCCTCGGCGAAGAGGATGAGCCGACTTCGGCGGATGGCCGCCCGCGGGCGACGGCGCTAGACGCGTTTTGCTGGATTGTCGATCCGCTCGACGGCACAGCCAACTACGTACACGGTCTGCAGAGTTTCGCGGTGTCCATCGCGCTCCGCACTTCGGGTCGCACCGTCGCCGGCACCGTGTTCGATCCCATTTTGAAGGAATGCTACTCCGCCACTGCGGGCGACGGGGCAACGTGCAATCGCCAATCGATTCGTCCAAGCACGTGCCGGCGACTGGATCAAGCGATGGTCGCTGCCAGCTTCTCCCCGAAAATCACTCGCGATTCGCTGGAAGTCATCCGATTCCTCGAGGTGTTGGAACAGTGCCAAAGCATACGACGCCTCGGTTCGTGCGCACTCAATCTGTGTTACGTCGCAGCCGGTCGGTTGGACGCTTACTGGACGACGAGCGTGAAGGCCTGGGACGCGGCTGCCGGGATTCTCTTGGTTGAGGAAGCTGGCGGCATCGTTTCGAACCTGCAGGGAGGTCCCTTTGACTTGGACAACCCCGAGTTCATCGCCGCGGCCACGCCCGAGTTGCACGCCGAATTGCTCGAAACGCTGCGACGCGCGGAAGGAGCCGCCTGATCATGGCGGATAGTCTCTACCCGCTCGCCGTGTTGCTCGCAGGCATTGGCCTGCTGATGACCTTGGTTGTGCGCGGCAAGAGCATTTTCGTGACCGCCCCGCTCTGCGCGTTGGTGATCGGCACCCTGAGCGGCCGCGATCCAGTAACGCTTCTCAGCGGAACATTCGCCGGCGGGTTCGCCGATTACATGCGAAATTTCTACTTGCTGTTCGCCATTGGCGCGGCGTTCGGCAGATTGCTGGAAGATGCCGGAGCGGCGACGAGCATCGCGAACCATGTCGGACACTGGCTGGGACGCGACCGCGCCTGCCTCTCCGTAGTGCTCGCTTGCGCTCTGCTGACTTACGGCGGCGTCTCGCTGTTTGTCGTCGGATTCGCCGTCTTTCCGCTCGCCGTGCAATTGTTCCGCGCCGCCGACCTGCCGCGGCGCTTCATTCCGGCAGCCATCGCTTTCGGATCGATCACCTTCACGATGACCTCCGCCGGCTCACCCGAAATACAGAATCTGATTCCGATCAAATACCTTGTGGACAGCCAAACGCGGGCGCCGCTAACCGACGCCCGTGCCGGCTGGAAAGTCAGTTTGATTGTCGCGCCCGCGATGTGGCTGCTCGGTCAGTGGTATCTCGAGCGAGCGATCCGACACGCGTGCCGCGCCGGCGAACGCTGGCACGATCTGGCCAGCGATCTGAACAATACTAACGCGACCATGCCAGCCCACGCGCCGTCGCTAGCGGCCGCCCTTGCGCCGCTGGTTACCACGGTGTTGGCACTGAATACCTTGCCGCCGTTGAGCCACGCGGTCGCGCCCTGGGTGACACCGTTCAGCCAGGGATTGGGTACGGTGTTATCATCCATGCCCGAGGATCCGGTTCTGGCCCTTTTTCTGGGGGTGATAGCCGCGTTGGTATTCCTGCCGGGCGCCCGTCTCAACGCCTGGACCGGATTGAGCCACGGTTTTCTCAACGGGCTCATTGCCATCGCCGCTACCGCTTCGATGGTTGGCTTCGGCGCCGTGGTCAAGGAGTTGCCCGCCTTCCTGATGATCGTCGAGTCGGTAACAAGGATTCCGGGAGATCCGTTGATTGGCGCCGCGATCAGCGTCGCGATCATCGCGGCCATCGCGGGCTCCGCATCAGGCGGCCAGGGGATCGCCCTGCCGCTGCTCAAGCCCCTGTATGTCGACGAATTGGGAGTTGCGCCTCGGGCGTTACACCGAGTTGTTTCGATTGCGTCGGGAACGCTTGATTCCCTGCCAGCCAACGGCTACGTCGTGATGCTGATCCAGAACATCTGCGGCGAGACTCACCGTCGTGCATACGCACCGCTATTCGTCACGACCGTGCTGCTACCAGTCGTTGGAACGGGTATGGCGATCGCGCTCTTCAAACTTTTTCCCACCTGGACTTTGAGTTAGCCCAAGTCGCTTCCCAATTCGGTAAATCGCGTAGCACAACTGGGAAACATCTTCCGTCGAACTTTTGCCGGATTGAGCATGGTCGGGCGGAACGAAACGTTTGAAATCCAACACACCACGTCCTCACGATCCACTCCAATCGACCCCCGCCCCGAACGCCACGCATTCACAGGGGGGCAACGCCGGCGCACCGTCGAGGCCTCTAAGAAACAAGTCTTAGACTGTCTGTGCACCATTGCCTAATCACGCGAACCCTTTCAGGAGGCTCGAACGCACTGCGTTTTTGTCTCCGAATGGGCTCGGCGTAGGACGTTAGCCAGCGGGAATACCAGACGGAGCGAGAGCGGCAGACACAAGGCCATCGCAGCGCATAACATCAATCCCAGTTAATTCTTAGACATCGCACCTAAGATGAATGATGGTCGGCGAACAATATGTCATGCGAAACATAGCCTTTACGCAATGGAGGTCAGACAGTCTGTCATCGGTCTCTCATCCGCGATTGGGCCGGGCCGGGCCCGAGATTCGCGCGAATCCGGTGAATTTCGGACCCAGACGGGCTTCCTGCGGCGTCCCACCAGCCAGAAAGTCGGAGAGAAAGAGCCGGAAGTCGCCTTGACTCAGTCCGAGCCTGACTCACACCCCTTCCACAGCAGGGTTCAGGGAGTCATTTTCGTGATTCCACCCAACCTCAGCGCGCAGCAACATCCGAGCCGCCCATGGACAGCCTTTTTGATGGACACGCTCGTTCACAAATCAGCCGGTAACTCGGCCCCGCCGACATGAACACCAACGAATTGCCGAACCGAGGGCCACTCGACCCAACCGCTGATCGTGACTACTGGGCAGGAGGCCCCGAATCCGCCACGAAGCGTCGGCAATCGTAGCGCATCGAGGCGGCGATAAAGGCCAACCAGCGGAAACGCAGAGCGATAATCTCGACCGCCTCCGACCACCTGGCAACGTCCAACCCGTAACGCGACCAAGCCGCCGGCAACTCAACGGGGATTCCCAAGGCGGCCGTCTTCAGGGCCGCGTCGGCACCGGCCGGAGCGAGATTGGACTCAAGCCAGTCCACGTAGACATCGAACGGCAACCGGTTGAACAGCGACGATCCGTTGGTAGCATCCGCAGGCCTGTTACCGTCCAAACCTTCCGTATGCTGCTCGCCAGCCAACCAATCCCCGTCACCTCGTCGTCGCTCATGCGCCGCCGTGAACCGCGAAGACGCCAGATCTTTCGCGAGCCCCACTCGCACTGGCAGGGAATTGATCTGCAAACTCGTCACAAGACGCTGCTCGCCGTCTTTCAATTCGACGGAACTGAAGCGTTCGCCGAAGAAGTGCCCCCGGACTTTATCCTCCGCATTCGCCGCCCGGGCGATCGGCTCTTTGAGCATGATCATCAGCCAACTGAT
>CAIXSC010000777.1 GCA_903921945.1 uncultured Planctomycetaceae bacterium | reverse complement strand
TCCGGATGAGTATTCGCGGGCGACTTCCGATTCGCCCTCACTCCCCGAACAGCCCGCTCGGCCGATTGATAGTGTCGACAACGCTCAGCCGGTCCTTTTCCCTTACCTCCCTAACTGCTGTTGCCTGCCTCGCCTTCCTGGCGTGCGTGGTAGCTTGTCGTCCCGCGACTCCGCCGTCCGAGACGCAAGCCGGCAAGCCGTCGCTGGCTGCGAGCCCGCCCTTAACGGACGCCGCCCGAGGGGAAATTGCCGCCTTCTGCGGCGACTGCCACACCATGCCACGAGCGGACTTTTTTCCCCGATCCGCTTGGCCCGATGAGATCCAATTGGGCTACGACCGTTACTTCGAATCCCGTCGTACCGATCTGAAAGTCCCCGTGATGGCTGCGGTCGTGCGCTATTTTCAAGAATCGGCTCCCGCAGTCTTGCCACTGCCAGCACCGATGCCGGCGGCGACCCGTTTCGCACGCGAATTCCGCGAATCCGTCGTGCAAGAGGAGCCCGGGAAAGGCTTGGAAGGTGGCGGCGAGACGGACGCGGCGCCGGCGGTTGCCAGCGTTGCGAAACTGGCACTCTTCCAGGACTCGCCGGCCGTGTGGGTGACGTGCGACATGCGGGATGGTGGAGTGCGCTGGACGAAAACGCTGGAGAAGGGGGGACGGGACGGCCGGTTGATCGCCACGTTGCGCAATCCATGCCGAGCGTCGCTTGTGGACTGGGATGGCGATGGCCGGCAAGACTTGCTGGTTGCCGACCTGGGGAGCTTCGACCCGGCGGACCATGATCAGGGCCGGGTCGTTCTGCTGCACGCGGGCGCCGCCCCGGAGGAGTGGACCCCAACGGTCTTGGTGGAAGGGCTCGGGCGCGTCGCTGACACGCGGGCCGCCGACCTCGATGGCGATGGCGATCTCGACCTGATCGTGGCCGAGTTTGGCTGGCGCAAGTCCGGGCGTCTGTTCTGGATGGAGAACGAAGGCGGCGATCCGCTACGCCCCAAGCTGACGCCCCGGGAGCTCGACCATCGCGCCGGGGCCATCGACGCGATCCCGGTCGATTTCAACGGCGACGGACGGCTGGACATTGTGACGGTGATGAGCCAGCACTACGAGGAGGTGATCGTTCACCTGAACGAGGGCGAGCGGCGTTTCACGCCACGGGTGATCAGCCCCGCGCGGGATCCGGCGTTTGGTTCCAGCGGCATTGAGCTCGCCGACCTGGATCGCGACGGCGACCTCGATGTCGTGTACAGCAACGGGGACACGTTCGACAGCAAGCTGGTGAAACCGTACCACGGTGTTCAATGGCTGGAGAACCGCGGGGAGTTCCCGTTCACCGAGCATCGGATGGCGGACCTTGCGGGCGCCTACAAAGCGGTCACCGGCGACCTTGATCGGGATGGCGACCTCGACATCGTCGCTGGCGCTTTCCTGCCGCGGCAATTGCTAGGCAACACCGATCTGCGCGCACTGGATTCCTTGATCGTGTTGGAACAAACGGCTCCCGGCGTGTTTGTTCGACATCGTGTGTTGGCCGGTGACTTCGCGTACGCGGCACTCGCGGTCGATGACCTGGACGGCGATGGTTTTCCGGAAATCATCCTCGGCGTGTTTCAACTGCGGGACGAGGATGCCCACCGTCCGGCTCTCCGCGTGCTGCGGAATTTGCCCGTGACCGCCGCCCCGCCGCCATAGTGGTCGGCGTTTGGGGCGGTCGTTATGGAGCGGGGAGCGGGATGCGGCCGTTCCCCGCCGTTCCGCAAGGGTGACCAATCGTGCCGTAAATCCGTTCACGGCGGCGAAATCGACCAAAATGAAGGAATTAGGTTGCGGATTTCGAGCAAGCCGCTTAGTCTAGCCGATACTTCATGATACCCCGAAGTTTCTTCGGAGGAGCGGCTGGCGTCGTAGGCACCATTCGGTAGGGGCCGGCCCGTGAGTGATAGGTTGGCGCGTTCTCATTCGTTGTCGCGTTTTTCGTGTTGGAGTCGTTTCATGGCGTTATCTCCGTTACCGGGCCGTCGAGCGGGTTTTACGCTCGTCGAGCTCCTTGTCGTCATCGCGATCATCGGTGTGTTGGTCGCTCTGTTGCTTCCGGCAGTTCAAGCTGCCCGTGAAGCGGCCCGCCGCACGCAGTGCAGCAACAATCTGAAGCAGTACGGGTTGGCCATTCACAACTATCACGACACCCACCGCCAATTGCCGCTCGCGGGCAGCAACTGGGGCACGCCGAACGCTGGCTGGCAGGTGCGGATTTTGCCGTTCGCGGAACAGAGTGCGTTGTGGGATCAGCTGATCGCCCAGGATCGTCCGGGTGCCAATCCGAACAATGGCGGCACCTATTACAACAGCCGGATTCCCTCCCCCTCCAACCCCAACCAGGTTGCTCGCGAAATCCAGGTTCCATACGCTCGGTGCCCCAGCGATCCGTCGAACTGGAAAAACGGTTGGGCCCAGAGCAGCTACTCGGGCAGCTTGGGTTCGCAGCGGACGCCTTCCGCTTCGGGTTCTTGCAACACCTGGATGACGCCGAACGTGCATTACGATGCTTATGGCGCCGCCGATCACGGTAACTCGACCGACATGCGTGGCATTTCCGGTATCTTCGGTCGTTTGGGCCCGGACATCAATCTCGCCGCGGTGACCGATGGAACCTCGAACGTGATTATGGTCGGCGAGATTCTGCCCGACTGCAACGATCACCAATCGGGCTGGTGGGACTACAACGGCATGGGCAACGCTCACGCCTCGACGTCTGTGCCGCTCAACGATCAGACGACTTGCCCGAACTCGAAGCGGATCACCAATCCGAGTTGCACGAACCCGAACAACTGGAACTACTCGTGGGGATTCCGCTCGCGGCATCCCGGTGGCGCCCAGTTCGTCTTCGTGGACGGCAGCGTGAAGAATCTGCCGCAGACGATCGATTACCGCACCTATCAGCGTCTCGGTGGGCGGGCTGACGGCGAACCGGTCGGCAATTTCTAACTTTGTCGTCGGGCAAGCCTGCAGGGTAGACGCCGAGATTTGGGCGACAGCTCGAATCTCGGCGGGTGTCCTTAAGCTCGGCGGGTGCCAGTCAGACGGATGGCGACTCCGCTGTTTGGATGACGGATTCCGTCTAAGGGCTCGATCGAAGAACTCGCTGCCTGCATGCGTGATTGGACGCGCTAGGCAGTGTCTCAAGCCGCTTCCTCAGGCGGCTTTTTACCGTTTACGAACAAGGTACGGAAAGGACGGAATTCCCGTGTTGGCGCGACGCTTTATCCTCGGTGCGTTTCTGGCGGCTAGCGCCGCGTTTGTGGGCTGCGGTGGCGAAGGTGGACCTTCGCTTTCGCCCGTGAAGGGTGTGGTGAAGTACAACGGGGCCCCGGTTCAGGGAGCCTCGGTGTCTTTCTTGTACGAGAGCGGACAACTGGCGGTGGGTGCCACAGACGCCTCGGGCAGCTTTTCGCTGACCACCAATGGCCGGCCGGGTGCGCCGCTGGGCGCGGCCAAGGTCGGTGTGAACAAAGTGGACACGGCGGCCGGCGGTCAGGACACGACCACGATGAAGCCGGAAGACATGCAGAAAATGCAGATGGAGATCATGAAGCGCGGCAATCAAGCGGCGGCGAAGCCACCGTTGCCGCTCAAGTATCAAGATCCATCGAAGAGCGGTCTGACGGCCGAGGTGGCTGCGGGTGGGGTCGATAAGAATACATTCGAATTCAACTTGGTCGATTAACTTTCCCCGCGATCCCCGCCGGACGCGGAACGCCCTCTGCTCCGAGGCTCGCGACGTGTCTTCCGCGAAATCGGCTCCGCAATCCAAGCGATGGCGAATCACGGTTACCGCCGTGGTCGCCATCGCCGCGTTTTTGGCCGCGCTCGTTTGGGCCGGCCAGTGGTGGCAACGCGAGCGTCAATCCGCCGCCATTCGGGAAATGATGCGCGAAGGCCGCCTGGAAGCGGCGATGCGCGAACTGGAACAGCTTCGCCGTCATCGGCCAAGTGATGCCCAGACTTGCTTCACGCTCGCGGTCGCCACGCGGCGTCACGGCGATTTTCGCCGCGCCGAGCAATTGTTCGACGAGGCGTTGCGGCTACGCTGGCCCGCGCCCGATGTGAAACGCCAACGCGTGCTCATGACCGCCCAGTTAGGCGACCCCCGCGAAGCCGAGACGCTCCTCCCGGTGCTTCTCGATCAAGGAGTCGACGACGATTTAGCCGAACAGTTTTACGAGGCGCTCTCCGAGGGGTACGTCCGCTCCTATCGACTCCAGGAAGCTTGGAGGAGTCTCGGTTTTTGGTCGGAATGGCGGCCGCGAGCCGCGAAACCGCGATTGTTGAAAGGGGCGATTCACGAACGGCTGGATGATCTCCCCGGGGCAGTGTCCGAGTACCGTGAACTGCTGGCTTCTCATCCCGCGCATCTGGAAGCCCGCGTCCGTCTCGCGCAAACCCTCCTGCGAATGAACGAGGTTGAAGCGGCGCTTGCCGAATTCGACTCGCTGGCCGCCAACCCGCCAGACTCGCCCGATCTGTGGCTCTGCTGGGGCGCCTGTCTTCGGCGACTGGGCCGCAGCGATGAGGCGCGCGTCAAATTCCAGCGACTCGAAGGCCGCTCGCTCAGCGCCGAGCAGCAAAGTGCGGTTCAAGCGGAACTCGGGGAACTGGAACTCGCCCAGGGCGATTACCCGCAGGCGGTTGCGCGCTTGGAAAAGGCTGTGGACCGCGATCCGCGCGAGCCGCGGTTGCAGTTCGCGTTGGCTCGGGCCTATCAGCTCGCCAATCAACCCGAACGTGCCGAACGCCATCGACAACTGCACGCGGAACTTCGCAAGCAGTCGGAGCGGCTCCATGAAGTGACCCGTCGGCTCATCGACGACCCCAACAACGTCGAGCTTCGATACGAAGCGGCGATGATCCTCCGCGGCCAAGGTTTTGAAACCGACGCCCGCGGTTGGCTCTTGAGCATCCTGCAAATCGAACCCCGGCATGCCGCCGCCCGCGCAGCGCTCGGCGCCGCCCCGCCCGAAAAAACCAGGTAACCCTTCATGCGACGAGTTTCCCGCGAACTTCGGGGCCGGCGGGGCACGCGGTTCCCTTGGGCCGGATTGTTTCCAGGGAAGTATTGCCGTCCTTGCCACGGCATGGCGCTACTCAAGGGCCTGCTGTTGGCCACGGTGTCCGCCTTCGGATGCGGCGACTCAGGGACAAGGCCGATCGAAACCAGCGGCTCCGGCGAATCTTACCGTGCCGCTGATTCCGAAGCCGTCGGGAACGCTTCCACGTCGAGCGGTGGCTCTGCAGCCGCTCGACCGTCTTCTTCTGAGGACGCGCCTTCCAGTGCTGCGTCGACGGGCGCTGGTTCCAGGAACCTTGGTTCGGCAGGCGGTTCGGCAGGCAGTTCGGCGATCGCGACGGGCGATCCCGGCAAGTTCGCTTTTCAAGAACTGAATCAGACAACCAGCGGGTTTCAGTGGACCTATCGAAACGACGAGGAAGCGAACCAGTGCGCTATCCTCGAATCGCTCGGTGGGGGCGTTGGGTTGATCGATTACGACGGCGATCGGCGACTGGACGTGTGTGTGCCGGGCGGCGGCGCGATCGGCTCGAACGTCCAGCCAAAGCCGCGGCCGACCGGGTTGTTTCGCAATCGGGATGGCGAGCGTTTCGAGCCAGTCGCGGCCTTGGCCGGCCTGGAGCACGCGACGCATTACACGCATGGCATCGCTGCCGCCGACTACGACCATGATGGCTGGATCGACATCCTTTTGACCGGGTTTGGCGGAGTCCAGTTATGGCGGAACTTGGGCGATGGAACGTTTGTGGACGCGACCGCTGCCAGCGGATTGGTCGCCGATACCCTGTGGAGCAGCAGCGCCGCGTGGGGGGACTTCAACGGCGACGGCGCGCTCGACCTGTATATCGCCCACTACACCGACTGGTCGCCTGCCAATCATCCCTTCTGTCCCAGTCCCCAGCCTGGAGTGCGGGAGATTTGCGGACCGCGGGAATTCAACCCGCTGCCCGATTCGCTGTTCCTGGGCAATGGCGACGGCACTTTCCGTGACGCGACGCGCGAAGCGGGCCTTCGACCGGATGGCAAAGGCCTAGGCGTCGTCGCCGGCGACGTCGACGCCGACGGCGACCTGGATATCTACGTTGGCAACGACACCACCGAAAACTTTCTGTACATCAACGATGGCCAGGGAAAGTTCAAAGAGATCGGCCTGCTGGCGGGTGTTGCCACCGATGATCGTGGCGTCCCCGACGGCAGCATGGGGGTCGACATCCTGGACTTCAACAACGATGGCCGAGCCGATCTTTGGGCCGCCAATTACGAACGCGAGGCGTTCGCGCTGTACCGCAACGAGGATCACGGCCAATTCCTGCACGTGAGCCAGTCGACGGGGATCACAGCGCTGGGCGGACTTTTTGTGGGGTTCGGGACCGCGTTTGTCGACGTCGATCTCGACGGCGACGAGGACGCCTTGGTCGCCAACGGGCATGTGATCAAGTACCCACGAGCCGCCGCGCGCCGCCAACCGCCGCTGCTCATGGAAAACCGCCAAGGCCGTTTCACTCGCGTGCTGTTCCCGGCTCGACATTATTTCTCGTCGGCTTGGGAGAGTCGCGGGCTCGCGACAGGCGACGTGGATGGCGACGGCCGGCCGGATTTGGCGATCGCGCAGGTGAACGAACCATCCCGGATTCTGCTGAATCGGACTGGCGACACCGCAAGTCCCGTCCCTTGGTTCGCGGTGCGATTGATCGGCCGCCGGTCCAACCGCCATGGCATCGGGGCTCGGCTAGTCCTGCACTCGTCGGCCGGCCAGCAATTGCGGCTGGTCAAGGGCGGCGGCAGTTATCTCTCGCAAAGCGACTACCGCGTGGTCTGGGGACTACCGGCCAAGGCGACCGTCGACCGAGTGGAAATCGATTGGCCGGGCGGCGGTCGCCAAATCGTCAAGCCGACGCGGAATGAGACCCTGTTGGTCGTCGAAGCCGGCGACTAGCCCGACCAGGGCACCGACGCCCGACGTCCACACACAAAAAAATGCCAGCCGGTCGGCCGGCCGATCGCGGCGTCCTGCTTGTACGACGGACATCTTGTCCGTCGCGAGCACTTCGAACG